>JBIIQL010000406.1:0-3970 GCA_044342095.1 Pirellulales bacterium | reverse complement strand
CACAGGTCACATCGCCGGCATCGCCCTCCTCGAGAGCGCCGGGTTCTTGGCCTGCTTCGCCCTCTCCGGCGGGCCGGGGAGCGTGCCACGCTGGTTCGTCGTGATCCCGATCGGGATCCTCACCCTTTTGCTCGCCCGGTTTCCGCGGACACGTACGGTGGCGACGTGGATCCTCCGCACCCGGGAGGCTTTGATTGGCGGGTAGGACGATCGGTCGATGCATTCCCGTCCCGGCGGAGTGCTGGGCTGGACGACTTGCAAGGCCTCTTCCCCTCCACGTCGCCTGGCATCGTCGTGTCCGCCGCTGACGTAGCCCCACGGGTATGATCCATTGGGGGCCTTCAAGAGGTCTCCTGCCCGCCGGAGGGTTCCACGATGTCGTCGTCTCCATCGGATCTTGCTGACCGCCAGCATGGCATGGCTCCGTCGCCGGAAGCGCGCCTCGTCGCCATCGCCCACCCGCGCGACGACATCGAAGCGCAGCTGATCACCAATCTCCTCGCCGAGGCCGACATCGAGGCGATGGTCACCGGCGGGTCGCTCGCCGGCTTCCGGGCCGAGGCCCCGGCCAATGTCTGCGTCGTCGTACGGGCAGCCGATGCAGACGCCGCGCGTGAGGCGCTTGCCGCCGTGCGGCCAACGATCGACGAGACCGACGTCGGCGACGACTCCGCCCCAGATACGCAAGCGCCACAGGGGCGAGCCCTCGACGTCGTCTTCCCCGCCGCGCTGCTCGTCGGCGGGCTGACCACGCTCGGGATCTTCGGCTGGTGGCTCGCTGGGCTGCCAGGATTCGAGGCCGCACCGCTCGACTTCGTCATCGCCTTCGGCATGCTCGCACTCCTGTGGCTGGTGTGGCAAAAGCGCCGGGTCTGACCCGGCCGCCATCGGCCGGGGTTGCATGCGTCGGTTGGGATCGCCCCGTAGACTTGGAGCGTCCCGAAGTCGCCTGCCACCTAAGAGCCCCCATGGCCACGAGCCTCCTTCTCCTCCTCGACGACATCGCCAGCGTCCTCGACGACGTCGGTGTGATGACGAAGGCGGCGACCGCCAAGACCGCCGGGGTGATCGGCGACGATCTCGCCCTCAACGCTCATCAGGTCGCTGGCGTCGAGCCGGCCCGCGAGTTGGCCGTCGTGTGGCGCGTGGCGCTCGGGTCGCTTCGCAACAAGGCGATCCTCGTGCCGACGGCGCTCGTGCTTTCCTGGCTCGCCCCCTGGGCGGTCGCGCCGTTGCTCATGCTCGGCGGGGCCTACCTCTGCTACGAAGGGGTCGAGAAGATTCTTCATTCGATGCTGTCGGGGGCGAAGGATGGCCATGGCGGCGTCGCCCCGGATCATGCTCTCCACGCCGATCTCGCCGAAGCGGCGTCGCCACCGATGGTGGAGCGTGACAAAATCGCCGGCGCGGTGCGCACCGACTTCATCCTCTCGGCCGAGATCATCGTGATCACGCTCGGCGTCGTGGCGGGGCAATCGCTCGGGATCCAGTTGGGGGTGCTCGTGGCCGTGGCGCTGATGATGACCGTCGGCGTCTACGGCGTCGTTGCGGGGATCGTTCGTCTCGACGATCTGGGGCTGGCGCTGGCGCTGCGTGGCTCGAAGGGGGTGCGGGCGATCGGGCGGGGAATCCTCGCCGCCGCTCCGTGGATGCTGCGGGGGCTGTCGATCGTGGGGACGGTGGCGATGTTCCTCGTCGGCGGCGGGATCATCGCCCATGGGTTCCCGGCGATTCATGCGATCACGGCATCACTCGGCGGCCACGGGACCGGGCACGGGGAAGCCAGTCACGCCTCGTGGTGGGGAGCGCTCGCGTCGTTCGGCGCCGAAGCGGCCGTGGGAGTCCTCACCGGTGCGATGACGGTGGCCATCGTCACAGCCTGCCGATGGCTCATGGGGCGCGGGCGGACGCCTTCGCCGCACTGACCTCTCCCGGGGCTACGCCTGCGACCGGCGCAAGCGAAAACCGCACCCGGACCTCGGGGTGGGTCGTGTAGAGCCGATGGCGCGTGCCGTCGGGAACGAGGACCGAGCTGCTCGTGCCAGGATGGGCGTCGTCCACCGGCACGATCGGATTGCGGGCGTATTTCGTCCAGTGGACGAGGTCGTCGCTCCGCGCGATGCAGGTGCACCACCGCCCCTTCTCCCCCAGGGCACTGGCGTGGTAGTAGGCGTAATACCGGCCGCGGTGCTTCACGATCTGATCGAGGGCGATCATCCGCGTGTCGTAATGGTCGGGGCCGAGAGGGATGACCGGATCGTCGGTGACGTTCGTGAACGTAATGAGATCCGGCGATGTCGCCACCCAGATCCCCTGATCGGCGCGCTCGTAGAACAGCCACCACACTCCCTTCTCGTGCCACACCGCCGGCGTGCCCCGCGGCCCCCCCGGAATCGCTTCTCCGGTCGTGAGGCGAATGTCGAGTGGTCCGCGCTCCTCCCAGGCCAAGCCGTCGGAGGAGACGAGAAGATGGGCGATGTCCCCCTCCCCTTCGGCAAACATCACCAAGCGCCCCGCATCGCGAACGACACACATGTCCTCGATCCAGTCCCCTTGCACCAGTGGCCCGGCCGGATCGCGCGTCCAGTTGAGGCCGTCGGTGCTCGTGGCGTGGCCGAGGAGCCGCAGCGGGCTCTGGTCGTCGTTGTAGCCGGTGTACCAGAGCCGCCAGCGGTCGGGCCCTTCGCGACGGATCCAGCCGCGCTCGCGGATGTTTTTATCCCAGGCTCCGTCGCCACCACCGGCAAACAAGGGCACCGAAGAAGCCGGGCCGAAGTCGACAAGCTCGGTAGGAAAGTTCGCAGCCTCGTCGGCCCGGCAGGGGACGCCCGCGACCGAGGCGGCGAGAAAGACGAAGGCAACGCATGTCTGGAAGAAGCGCGTAATCATGGTGATTTGATGATACTTGGATTTCGCGTCGCACGAGTGCCTCACCTCAGCGGCCTTCAGCGAGGGGTCGCCCGTGCTCCGAGAGCCGGCCTCGCCGGTCAGCGCAGCCCGGAGGGCGAAAGCGCAAGCGGCGCGGAGAGAGCCGAGGCCATGGATGGCCGAGGTGAACGTCCGGCGACGGGGCACGGGCGACCCCGAAGCCTCGAGAGAGCCCCGCGCTCGTCCCTTCCCCTCAGTAAGATTGGTGACGACACGGCACTGGAGGTGTCGCTCTTTTCCTGCAACCGAGCCATGTGATCGATGCCCCTTCCCCAGCGCCGTTCGTCGCTCCGTCGCCAGCTGGTCCTGCCAGTGGTGGGGCTGCTGTTGGCCGGGGTGCTCGCGAATGTCGCCTTCGCCTCGTGGCTCGCCGCGCGGCGGGCCGCCGACGTCACCCGGCAGCATGAACAGCAAGTGGTCGAGACGCTCGCCGCCTCACGCGTCACCCTCACGCTCCCTGTCCTCGAGACCCTCGCCCGCCTCACCAAAAGCAGATTCGTGGTCTGGAATCTGGTCGATGGCTCGCTCGGCGCGACAACGCTCAGGCCCGAGGATCGCGATGAGCTCGCCGCCTCGGGGGTTGCCGCGGCGCTCGAGCGTGGCACGACGACGCTCGGCGGCCAGGCGTTCCGGGTGGCGGCGGTGCGATCGGGGAGCGTGAGGCCGGAGACGGTGGTCGTGCTCACGCCGCGTCGGTCGATCGTCGCCCTCGCCCTCGAATCGTCGTGGCCGCAACTCGCCGTCGCCGCCATCACGCTTGTGTTCCTCATTCCCGCCACGCTCGCGGCCACCGGCAGACTCTCCCGCCGCATCGGCGCGGTCGAGCGCCGCGTCGCCGCGATCGCTGCCGGGGATTTTGAAGCGGGGGTCGTCGACGAAGGCCAGGAAGACGATGGACCGACTCCGATCGACGATGAAATCGGCAGGCTCCACCGCGGCGTGGAGCGGATGAGCGGGCAACTCGGCCAGCTCCGGGCCCGGCTCCTGGCCGGCGAGCGCGAGCGGCTCCTCGGCCAGCTCGCCGCCGGGTTTGCCCACGAGC
>JBIIQL010000405.1:0-3980 GCA_044342095.1 Pirellulales bacterium | reverse complement strand
ATCGATCATCAGGTGCTCAATGCCAAGCACCACAAGCGCGAGGCCGAGATCATCGCCCAGGCCGGGCGGCGCAACGCCGTGACGATCGCCACGAACATGGCCGGCCGCGGCACCGACATCATCCTCGGCGGCAACCCCGACACCCTCGCCTGGGCCAGGCTCCAGGAGAAGTATCCGACCCGTCTCGACGTTCCCAAGGAGGAATGGGACACCCTCGTGCGTGAGATCTCCGATCGGGAGAACATGAAGGTCGAGGGGGACGAGGTACGCGGGATGGGCGGGCTGCACATCATCGGCACCGAGCGCCACGAGGCGCGGCGGATCGATCTTCAGCTCCGCGGACGCTGCGGCCGCCAGGGAGATCCGGGCTCGAGCCGGTTCTTTCTCTCCCTCGAAGACGACCTGATGCGGATCTTCGCCGGAGAATGGGTGAAGAACGTCCTCACCCGGCTGGGGATGCAGGACGGCGAGGCGATCGAGAGCCGCATGGTAACGCGGCGCGTCGAGGCAGCCCAGAAGAAGGTTGAAGAGCGCAACTTCGACGTCCGCAAAAATCTCCTCGAGTACGACGAGGTGATGGACGAGCAGAGGAAGCGTGTCTACGGATTCCGTCAGAAGATCCTCGACGGCTCCGATTGCCGGGAGCTGATCCTCGACATGGTCGATCGGCAGATCGATCAAAACGTCGGCTCGTTCCTCGACAAGGATTACGGCCCGCAGACTTACGCCACGTGGGCCGCCGGCCAACTGGCCTGCGAACTCGACGCCACCGACTTTCGCGGCCTCAATCCCGAAGAGGCTGAGCGGCTCGCCACCGACCTGGCGATCCGCCAATCGGAGACGCAGATTTTCGAGGCCGTCGAGGAAAATATCCCCGCGGGGGAGGACGAGAGCGAGTGGAACTGGGGGGCCCTAGCGACGTTCGCCAACGCCCGCTGGAAGACGCGCCTCACCGACCGCGATCTCAAGAAGATCGGCCGCCAGGATGTCGTCGAATACCTCCAGGGAGCGGTGCGCGAGGCGATCGCGAAGATCGATCTCTCCGAGGGGGGGAAGTTCCTCGCCCACGACTTCGGCCTGAGGAGCGCCTGTGGCTGGACGGAGTGGCGGTTCGGCGAATCGCTCGCCCCCGCCGACATCGAGCGCGCGGTGCAGTCGGGCCTCGACCCGAAGCAGTTCCGCGAGCTGGTCAAGCGGAAGGCCCACGAGGTCTACGGCCGCCGCGAGATCGACTATCCGGTGCTCGCCGGCCTGTCGCATTTCATCCGCCCCCAGGCGGACGGCTCGCGGGCCCTCGACCGCGACGGCCTGCTCGCCTGGGCTCGCGATCGCTTCGACCCCGAACTCCAGCCCTCCGATCTCGAGACGAACGATCTCGACCAACTCCGGCGCGTTCTCTCTGACGCCAGTCGCCGGCGGCATTCCCGCGGTGATGATCCCCGCGACGAGATGAAGCGGATGGAGCGGGCCGTGCTCCTCCAGTTCCTCGACAATGCCTGGAAGGATCACCTCCTCGCCATGGATCACCTCCGATCGAGCGTCGGCCTCCGTGGCTACGCCCAGGTCGATCCGAAGGTGGAGTACAAGCGGGAGGGGATGCGGACGTTCGACCTGATGTGGAAGGGGATCGACGAACGCGTCACCGACATCGTCTACCGGATCGAGCAGGTCGAAGACGACGCGTTGCGGAGTACCTGGAAGGAAACCGCGGCGATCCACGCCGCCGCCCCTTCAGCCACGCTGCCGGAGCCTCCGTCGGCGGAAGCCCCTGCCGTAGAGCCGTCGAATCCGGACGAGCATGTCGAGCCGATCCGCAATCTCGCTCAGAAGGTGGGACGGAACGATCCCTGCCCGTGCGGCAGCGGGAAGAAGTTCAAGAACTGCTGTGGCCGCTCGAGCAACGTGCCCAACGGCTAGCCGTGGCCCCCGCGTGCGTGCCGTCCCCCGGCGGTCACGGCTCCCATGCTCCTCGACCTCATCTACCTTGCCGTCTTCGTGGTCCTCCTGCCCTGGGTGGCGTGGCGAAAGTTCTCCGGTGGGCGACCGGTTGCCGCCCCTTGGACAAGGTTCACCGGCGGGATCGCTCCCCTGTCCTGCCGAGACGCCGGCGTTTCCCGCATCTGGCTCCACGGTGTCAGCGTCGGCGAGATCCAGCTCCTTTCGTCGCTTGCCCGCGAGATTACGGCGCAGGCCAACGCCAAGGGGCTCGCGGTCGAGTTCGTCGTCTCCAGTTCCACCACCACCGGCCTCGATCTTGCCGCCAAGCGGTTTGGCGCGGCCGTCGTTTTCCCGTGCCCGCTCGATTTCAGCTGGGCGGTGAACCGCGTCTTTCAGAGGGTTTCCCCCGACCTCCTCGTCCTCGGCGAACTGGAACTCTGGCCCCATCTCCTCCGCGCCGCCCGGCGCCGGCAGATCCCCGTCGTTGTCGCCAACGGCCGGCTCAGCGAACGCAGCGCCCGCGGATACCGTCGCGTCGCCCCGCTGGTCCGGCGGATGCTGTCGCGGGTGACGCTCGTCAGCGCGCGCTCGGCCGCCGATGCGGCGCGATTCCGGGCGCTCGGCGCCCCGACGGTCGTCGATGCCGGGTCGATGAAGTTCGACGGCGTCCGTGGTGACCGCGCCGCGGAGGATGTCCGGCGTCTGGCGAAGCTGGCCGGCTTCGTGGACGAGGACATCGTGTTCCTCGCCGGCAGCACGCAGGCCCCTGAAGAGGCGCTGGCGATCGACGCCTACCGGGCCGCCTCCGTCGACCACCCCCGGCTCCGCCTCGTGATCGTGCCCAGACATGTCGAACGGAAGCCGGAGATCGTCGCCCTCCTCGACGCCTCTGGGCTCGCCTGGCAGGCCCGCAGCACCCTCGACACCGAAGGCGCTATCCCGCACGCACGCGTACTCCTCGTCGACACGACCGGGGAGCTCGGGGCCTGGTGGGGGACGGCGACGATCGCCTTCGTCGGCGGGAGCCTCGACGGGAAGCGTGGCGGGCAGAACATGCTCGAGCCGGCCGCGTACGGGGCGGCCGTCTGCTTCGGACCCCACACCCGCAACTTTGCCGACGAGGTGGCAGTCCTCCTCGCTGCCGACGCGGCCCGCGTCGTGGCCGATGGGGCGGCCCTCACGGCCTTCGTCCTCGACTGCCTTGGGGCGGAAGCCCCCCTGGCGCAGGGAACGCGGGCGGCACGCACCGTCGCGGCCCACCGCGGCGCCACCGCCGCCACCGCCGAAAGGATCCTGGCCCTCCTTTCCGCCGGTCCGCGAGGGGCCAAGGGTTGCCCGCCAGCCCGCGAACCTGGATAATCGCCGGTTCACTCTTCCCGACCCCCGCCCATCTCCGTTGGGCACTGCCCCCCTACAGCAAGAGGCGACGAACCGTGTCCAAAGGCAAGTATCTGTTCACGAGCGAATCGGTCAGCATGGGCCACCCCGACAAGCTGGCCGACCAGATCTCCGACGGCGTTCTCGACGCCTACCTCGCGCAGGATCCCCTCAGCCGCGTTGCCTGCGAGACCCTCGTGACGACCGGCCTGGCGGTCGTGGCCGGTGAGATCACCTCCAAGGGAACGATCGACTATCAGAAGGTGGTCCGCGACGTGATCCGTGCCGTCGGCTACACCGACGACGAGATGGGGATCTCCGCCGACACCTGCTCCGTGCTCGTGGCCGTTGGCAAGCAGAGCGGCGACATCGCGATGGGCGTCAACGAGGACGACTCGACGGGGAAGGACATCGGTGCCGGTGACCAGGGGCTGATGTTCGG
Organism: Pirellulales bacterium; assembly: GCA_044342095.1. Classification (GTDB taxonomy): domain Bacteria; phylum Planctomycetota; class Planctomycetia; order Pirellulales; family UBA1268; genus QWOP01. Next base: position 223 of record JBIIQL010000405.1, on the reverse strand, counting down.
CTACGCCTGCAACGAGACGCCGGAGCTGATGCCGCTGCCGATCGCCCTCTCCCACCGGATCCTCAACCGCCTCACGGAAGCCCGCCAGAAGGGCGAGGTCGATTGGCTCCGCCCCGATTCGAAGAGCCAGGTGACGATCGAGTACGAGGGGAACACGCCGAAGCGCCTCGATACGATCGTCGTCTCCACGCAGCACGCTCCCCACGTCTCCAACGAGGAGATC
>JBIIQL010000404.1:0-3981 GCA_044342095.1 Pirellulales bacterium | reverse complement strand
GCCATGCCCCGGTGCTCGCCGAGATGGCGATCGTCCGTCTGGCGCGCCTCGACGACCTCGATCAACTCGCCTCCGCCGTGGAACGGATCGCCCTCCAAGCCGCATCGTCTCCGTTGCCGGCGGCGGCGCGGACCCCCGCGCCAGCGGTCGCCCGGCCCGCGCTACCGAGCGCTCCCCCGCGGCCGGCGGTGCCGGAGACGCGCGAAAAAAAAACGACCGACCTGACCGTCGAGGCTGATGTACCGGCTGTCGCGGCCGAGCCGGTGCCGCCGCGGCGGCCTGCTGAGGAGCCGCCGGCAGCACCGCTTGATAGAGCGCCTCCGCTTGATAGAGCGCCTCCGCTTGCCCCGACGCTTCCGAGCGATCCGCTTGCGGCCTGGGAAGCGTGCGGTGAAGCGGTCGGTGGATTGGCGGCCGACTTCGTCGCCATGGCCGGCCGGGTGACGTGGGCCGACGACGTCCTCGAAGCGAGTTTTCCTGCCGAGGCGACGACGGCCGTCGCCTTCCTCTCCCGGCCCGAGATGGTTGCGGCGCTCAACCGGGCCCTCTCAGAGGCGGCCGGCCGACCGCTGCGCCACCGGATCAAGCAGGAGCCGAAGGCAGCCGTGAAGCCACCGGCTCCCGGCGCCGCCGCGTCGTCCGCCGCCAGCGGAGCGGAACGCCCGGGGACTGAACCTGCCCCCCCGCCGTCGGCTCCGGGGCGCTCCCAGGCGGCGCTCCTCCGCGACACCCTCGAGCATCCCCTCGTGATCCAGGCCCGCAGTCTTTTCGACGCGGCGATCCGCAAGGTGGAGCAGGGGCGGCCCCGGGCTCCGGCGGCCGCGCCGACACCTGCGGCGGCCGATGTCGCCGGCGGCGGAGCGGTCGCGGATGACGAGGAGACCGTCGATCACGCCGTGGGCGGCGAAGTGGACTGAGCCCGAGAGGATTCACGGAGGAACACCATGCCCGAGGAACGGGGTGTCATCGCCACGCTCATCGATTGCTTCGCCGAGCTTCCCGGCATCGGCCGGAAGTCGGCGGAACGACTCGCCTATCATGTCCTGCGCATGCCGCGCGAAGAGGCGCTGGCCTTCTCCGATGCCCTCCGCGCGGTGAAGGAGAATCTTCGCCCCTGTCGAATCTGCTTCAACCTCGCCGAAGGGGATGAATGCGGCATCTGCCGGGATGCACGCCGCGATCGCTCGACGCTGTGCGTTGTCGAGCAGGTCCGCGACCTCCTCGCCCTCGAGCAGACCGGGTCGTACCGGGGGCTCTACCATGTCCTCCAGGGAAGGGTCGCGCCGCTGGAGGGCTCGGGGCCGGAGAGCCTCACGATCGATCCGCTCGTCGCCCGCATTCGCCAGGGGGGGGTGCGCGAGGTGATCATGGCCACGACCCCAAATGTCGAGGGAGACGCGACGGCGTTGATCGTCGTCCAGCGTCTCACCGGCCTCCCCGTCGAGATCACCCGTCTGGCACGCGGCCTGACGGTCGGTGCGGCCCTCGAGCAGGCCAACCGCGACATGCTCTCCGACGCGCTCGCCGGTCGCCGGAAGATGTGAATCGTTCGGGGGGCATCGGGGAAAGCCCCGGTTCTGGACCACGGCCGCGCCATCCCGAACAAATCCTCCGGAAAACGAGTATCCTGAGGCGGTGTTCCGGAGCGGTGTGATTCGAAGGGTGATGCCATGCGGATGTCGTTCGGCCAGGAAATGCGGTTGGCGCAGAAGCAGGTGCTCGCGCCGCGCATGATCCAGTCGATGGAGATCCTGCAACTGCCGATGATGGCGCTCGAGGAGCGGATCGAGCAGGAGATCCAGAATAACGAGACGCTCGAGGTCGACGACTCGAGTGGCGACGCCACCGTCGGCGATGGCCAGGACACCGAGATCCGCGCCGTCGCCACGACGACCGACGCGGCCGACCCGGCCCCGGAACGGACGGTCGACGAGCGGCCACTCGTCGTCGACCAAGACCACGCCAATCAGGCCGACTTCGAGCGCTCCTACGATTGGTCGAGCGAATATCCCGAGTCGGATGACGACCGCAGCCGCCCCTCGGCCTCCCGGATCGACGAGGCCTCCGATCGCTACCTCGACGCGATGGCGAACATGGAGGAGCGCCCCGAAACGCTCTTCCACCATCTCCACGAGCAACTCTCCAACGACGAACTCGGCCCCGAGGTGCGGCAGGCGGCGGAGAAGGTGATCTACAACCTCGATCCCAACGGCTACCTACCGATGCCGCTGGAGGACCTCGTCGACGTCGAGGCCCCGCGTGATTCGGCCCTCTGGCAGGCCCAACTCGGCCAACTCGAAGAGGCGCTGTCGGTCGTGCAGGGGATGGAGCCGGCCGGCGTCGGCGCCCGTGACCTGCGGGAATGCCTCCTCCTCCAGATCCGCCCCGAGATGCCCCACGCCCGGCAGCTCCGCCGCCTCGTCTCGGACCATCTCGAGGATCTCGCCGCCAACCGGTTGCCGCTGATCTCGAAAAAGACCGGCTTCACGATCGAGGAGATCGAGGGGCTGCGGCACGACCTCCACTCGCTCCAGCCGAAGCCGGGGGCCCGGTTCACGGTGCCCTACGTGCCGGTGGTGAAGCCCGACGTCCATGTCGAGCTCCAGCAGGATGGCACCTGGAAGGTGCGTCTCGAGGAGATCGACCTGCCGAACCTGCGGATCAGCCCGCTCTACCGCGAGATGCTCTCCGACCCGGCCACCCCGCCGGAGACCCGGGAGTACATCAAGCGGAAGATCAATTCGGCCCAGTGGCTCATCGAGGCGATCGAGCAGCGCCGCAGCACCCTCCTGCGGACGGCTCAGGCGATCGTCGACCATCAGACTCGCTTCCTCACCGACGGGCCCGAGGCGATCGAACCGCTGAAGATGCAGCAGATCGCCGATCGGATCGGGATGCACGTCACCACCGTCAGCCGTGCCGTCGACGACAAATGGCTGCAGACGCCGCGCGGCCTGTGGGCCCTGCGCCGGTTCTTCGTCGGCGGCACCGTGAGCGCCGACGGCGAGGAGGTGGCCTGGGATGCGGTGCGGATGAAGCTCCAGGAGATCATCCAGGCCGAGCCGAAGGATGCCCCCTACAGCGACGATGATCTCGTCGAGGAGCTGGCGAAGCAGGGGATCACGGTCGCGCGTCGCACTGTGACGAAGTACCGCAAGGCGATGGACATCCCCAGCTCGCGACAGCGTCGTGACTGGAAGCTCGCCGGGCCTGCCAGGGAGCCGGCAGGGGCCGGGCCCCTGCCCGGAGCAGGGGTGGCGACGGACCGCGATCCCGACGACAGTCTCACGCAGCCATCCTGACGGTCACGGAGGATCCCGCCGATGCGCTGTCCATTCTGCCGGGTCGACAACGACCGCGTCATCGATTCCCGGTCGATCGACGACGGGGCGAACATCCGTCGCCGGCGCGAATGCCTCTCCTGTCGGCGCCGGTTCACCACCTACGAGCGGGTCGAGCGGCAGGCCCTCTCCGTCGTCAAGAAGGGGGGCGTCCGCGAGCCGTTCGACCGCGACAAGATCCGCTCCGGTCTGGCGATCGCCTGCGGCAAACGGCCGATCACCGAGCAGGACATCGAGGCGCTGGTCTCGGCGATCGAATCGGAGTGCTACGACAATTACGAGAGCGAGGTTCCGAGCCGGGCGATCGGCGAGCGGGTGATGGAGCTCCTCCGCGGGGTCGATCAGGTGGCCTACGTGCGCTTCGCGAGCGTTTACCGGGAGTTCAAGGACGCCCGGGACTTCGTCGACGAACTCGAGCCCATCCTCGCCAGCGATCGGGCGGCGGCACGGATGGTGGTCGGAGGGCCGGCGATGATGGCGCCGGGAGGGGGTGGCGCGGCGAACGCTGCGTCGGGCGAGCGTGCGGCCGAGGCCGCCATCGAACCCCGCGGCCGCTGAAGACCGCCGGCTCCGATCAAGCCGGCGGCGGAATCCTTCCCTCGCCGCGCCGCCAATCGCCGCGCGTTCCGCCGGTCTTCTC
>JBIIQL010000127.1:0-8158 GCA_044342095.1 Pirellulales bacterium | reverse complement strand
TCGTCCACGTCGAGGAGCCGCCGCTGGCCTACGGCGGCGGGGAGCTCTATTACGGTCTGCCTGAGCCCGACACGGCAAGAATCCGCACGATGCTCGAAGCGGTAAAACCCGCCGATCCGGCGGTCTCCTTCGAGCAACGCCTCGCGATGGGTGACCCGGCCGCGGAGATCTGCCGAATCGCCGCCGACGAAGGGGCCGAGATGATCATCATCGGCACCCACGGTCGCAGCGGATTGTTCAGGCTGCTGATGGGGAGCGTCGCCGAGTCGATCCTCCGCCGGGCCCCCTGCCCCGTCCTCGTCTACCGTGAGCCTGGTCAGCGGGGCGCGCAGCGTCCGGCCACCGCCGGCATCTGATCGCCCCTCGAGCGTCGCAGGCCGCGCGTGTCCGACCGTTTTGCAAAACTGTCCGCGGCAGTCACCGGCGCCCCGCCGCTCCGCGAGCGCCTCGCCCACCGCGCCGCGGTCCGCGCCGCGCTCCGCGGCCGTTTCGATGGTGCGGGCTTCATCGAGGTCGATACGCCGGTTCTTTCCCTCGAGGTCCTCCCGGAGGCGCACATCGATCCGATTCCGGTCGCGGTCGACGGCGAGCACGCCCCCGTCCAGTGGCTTCAGGCAAGCCCCGAAGCGCTCATGAAGCGACTCCTGGCGGCAGGCTCGGGGGCGATCTACCAGTTCGCCCGCTCGTTCCGCGCCGGGGAGCGGGGAGCCCTTCACGACGTCGAGTTCGTTCTCCTCGAGTGGTATGCCCCGGGCGCCACGCTCGACTCGACCGCCCCGCTCCTCGCCGCCGTCTGCCGCGATGTCCTCGGCACCGAGGGGCTCGAACGCCTCTCCTGCCGCGAGGCTTTCCGGCTCCACGCCGGCATCGACATTCTTTCCGCCACGCCGGCCGACTGGCGCGACGCCGGGCGGCGCCTCGAAGTCGCCGCGCCGCACGGGACGGACGACTCACCCGAGCTGTGGTTCGAGCTGCTTCTCTCGGAGGTGGTCGGCCCACGGCTCGGTCGCGGCGGGCGACCGACGGCGCTCGAGCTCTGGCCAGCCACGCAATCGGCTTTCGCTCGGCTCGATCCGAGCGATCCGCGCCTCGCGCGGCGCTTCGAGCTGTTCGTCGAGGGGATCGAGCTGGCCAACGGCTGGGAGGAGGACACGAGCCGCGCTCTCCTCGCCGCTCGGATCGACGAGGCCAACCGGATCCGTATCGCCGCCGGCAGAGGGGCGCTTCCCGTTCCCCGGCGGCTCCTCGAAGCCCACGGGACATCGATGCCGGAGGGCGTCGGTGCGGCGCTCGGCTTCGACCGCCTCGTCATGCTCGCCGCCGGGGCGACGACGCTCGATGCGGCCCGCCCCTTCGGCCTCCGCGAGGCTTGAGCGTCAGGGCTGACCGGCCCGGGCCGGTCATTCGTTGCAGTGCGGAGCGATGGAGGCCCCGTTACTGCCCGACGTTGGGGGCGATCCCGGCGACCATCCAGTTGTCGTACATCCGCTGGCCCCGTGTCACCGGCTTCGACTGCATGAGCATCCGGATCTCGAGCGGCTTCGATCGCCCCTCGCAGGGATCGATGACGACGACGACAGCCCACGAGTCGGGGAAGCGATCTTCGGCACCGACACAGCGGAGCGTTGTCGATGCGGCACCGCCACACTTGCGGATGTCCTGAATGATCTCCAGGCCGGCAAGCGACGCCTCGGCCTGCCGCTCCTGGACATCGGGCGTCGTCTTGGCACCGGCCCCGATCGCCATCGGCGGCATGACCTGCGGCAGGCAGGTTTTCACGGCGTCCCCGAGCCGATCCTCCCGGACCATCTCGAGGAACATCGCCGCGGCACCCTCGGCCCGCCTGAATGCCACCGAGCGCTGCGTGAGGGTCGTCGCCACCGACTGCATGCCGAACCCGACCGCCAGCGCCAAGCCTGCCAGGGCACACCAGCGGCCGGTCTTGCGGTCTCTCCCCTCGGTTCGCTCGTTCCCATCGCCACGCGGCGAAACATCCCTCAGCGCCACCACGGCCAGCGCCGAGGCGATCAGCGGCACGAGCAACAGCGCCGGTGCGAATACCGCCACGCCTGAGAAGATACCGGCGAGGAGGGCAAACACCGCAAGCACGCTCACCGGACGGTAGCCGGGAACGACATCCGAGCCGTCGGCGGCATCGGGCAGATCAGTTCGCATTCACCCGCAGCCCCTCGGACTGCTCCAGTTTCTGGCGGCGGTCGGCATAACGGAGGATGAAATCGTCATTCTTGTCGAACACGATAGCGCTCTCCGCGGGGTAGGCGAACGGCCCGCTCGACGTCGCAAACCGCACCCAGTTGATCCACTTCCGGTCGGGCGCGAGGCCGAAGAACATCCGACTCTCGGGGGTCGGCTGGACGAGGCTACGGGGAACGGCCGCCGTGTGGAGGCTCGCCGCCGCGAAACAGACCATCACCCAGGCGGTGATCACGGCCACGATCGGCCCGCCGACGAGTTCGACCTGACGGAGGAACTTGACCTTCGTCTTCGATGCCAGATCGGTGAGCAGCCGCATCACGAGGAGGACGACTGCGAAGATCCCCCACAGGCAGAGGAAGTCGATGAGGTAGGTGTAGGAAGGCATCTTGGCATCGAGGAAGCCGGCGAGCCGTTCGTACCACGCGGTGGCGAACGTCGCAGCGGCGACGATGTTGAGGAGCATGATCAGCCCGCTCCACAGCCCCTCGCGCGCGAGGACGAGCGCGATCGCCAGGAACACGAGAATGAGAAGGAGATTGACGATCATCGTGGTGAGCCTCCCGATTCAGCTGCCGGTCTTCGGCGAGAAGATCCGCTGCATCTCCTCCATCACGGTGGTGCCATCGAGCACCAGCCGCATCCCCTCGTCGCGCATCGGCTTCAGACCGTCCTTGGCCGCCGCCTGGCGCAGCACCTGAGCGTCGGCCTTCTTGGCGATCGCCTTCCGCAGTGTCTCTCCGGAGGCGAGCTCGAAGATCGCCGTACGGCCGAAATAGGAGGTGCCCGAGCAGATCCGGCAGCCGGTCTCGCTTGGCCGCCTGAGCGTCGGAAGCTCCTCCTTCGTTTTCTTGAACTTCGCGAGCATCTCCGGCGTCGTCTCGAACTCCTCCCGGCACTTCGGGCAGATCTTGCGGACGAGCCGCTGCGAGAGGGAGCCGAGGAGGGTGCGGGCGAGGAGATCGGGGGGAATCCCCACGGCGAGAAGCTTACTGACGGCGTCGATCGCGTCGCTGGCACGGAGGCTGAGGATCACGAGCTTGCTGTCGTCGGCATGCTTGACGAGCTCGAGGGCCAGCTCCTTGTCGCGGAGATCGCGGGTCACGATCCCCGCCGGATACTCCCGCATCGCCGCTTCGAGGGCGGCCACGGGGGTGACGTTGGCACGGGCGTCGTAGCGAACCGGCTTGACGTTCTGGATCTCGCGCGGCGGGGCGGCGGCATCCTCGATCGAGATGAAGTCACGGAGGAGCCGATCGGCCGATGAGACGACGACGTCAAACGTCGTCGTCAGCCCCGAGCCGGCCGGCGAGGAGAGGACGACGAGCCCCTTCTCGAGGCCGAGGAGGTGGGAGATCGTGTCGGAGATCGGTTTCGGGACCCCGAGATCGCCCATCGACTTGAAGACCACCGTCGGCGTGTCGACCTGGATCAGCACCTGCTCCCCGGTCGGCGCCGACTGCACCATGAGCTTGCAGTTGCGCGGCTTCCCCTCCGCCTGGACGGCGAACGTGCCGGCGAGTCGGCCACGCCGCTCCTTCGGATCGAGGCCACAGAGCGTTTTGAGTGACACCAGCGCCGCGTCGGCGGCATGCCGCTCCATCGGCGGCTCGTCGGCCCACACCTCGGCCCGCCGCCGTGATCCGCCCGAGGCCTGCATCCGCCGCGGCATCCACACGCCGTCGACTTCGTGCCGGACGGTGACGTCGGTCGGGCTCCACTCCATGAGCACCGTCGAGGCCCGCGCACCGACGGCCATCTGGAGGATCTTCTTCGCTTCCTCGATCCCTTCGGTGGCCAGGGCGCGTTCGAGGCGTCCCTTGTTGTCATCGGCCGACTTGCCCCCCGCGGCCTGAAAGGCGAGTGGGGGAAGGGCCTCGACTGGCTCGACCTCGGCCTCGATCTTGACGCCGAACTGCGCCAGGAAGCGGGAGAGGAGGCGGCGCATGTGGCCAGCGGTGAGAACCTTGTCCGACTTCCCTACCTTGGCGTTGTGCTGCCCGGCATAAACGAGCGCCGGGACGAGCCAAGCGAGTGCCATGATCACCTGACCGGCGATCGAGGAGGGGATCACCCAGGCCAGGAGCGCCGCCGCCGTGAACGGAAAGGCGGCGAGTGCCCCCCAGAGATTGGGACGGAGGCCGAGTTTCGCCGAATCACGCGTGATCCAGTCGCTCGTCATCACCCAGCCGACAACCTGCAGCCACCAGCAGAGCAGCGGCAGGATCCAGAGCCCGCCCCCCGGTTCACGCGTGGCCCACTGCGGATTCGGCGCGGGCCAGCCCTGTGCCAGGGCCGGACTGGCGCTGAGCACGACAGCCCAACCCACCACGGCCGCGGGGAGAATGTTCGTCGGCAATCGTCGCATCACGTCACTCCGATGCCCTTGAGCGCCATCATCAGCGCCTCGCGGTTGGGGGCGATCTCGAGCGCGTCGTTGCGATCGATGAGCCCCTGATCGATGAGGCTCTTGAGGCTCATCGTGAAATCCTGCATGCCGTCCCGGTACGACTTCTTGATGTGGTCGGCCAGGAGATGATCCTGCTCCTCGAGGACGTACTTCCTCACGAGGACGTCGAAGAACATGACCTCGCAGATCGGCACCCGGCTGACCCCCTCGCGGATCGACTTGAGCAACTTCTGGGCGATGATCCCCTTCATGTTGAAGGCGATGGCGCTGCGGATCGACGGATGCTCCTCCTGGGGGAAGAGGTCGAGGATGCGGCCGATGCAGCTGGAAGCACTGGCGGCGTGGATCGTGCCGAACACGAGATGCCCCGTCTCGGCGGCGTGGATCGCCGTCTTGAACGTCTCCACGTCGCGCAACTCGCCGACGAGGATGATGTCGGGATCCTCACGGACCGCGTGCTTCATCCCGATCTCGAAGTTCTTGACGTCGGTGCCGATTTCCCGCTGGTTGATCAGGCACTTGTCCTCGGTGAACACGAACTCGATCGGATCTTCGAGGGTGAGGATGTGCTTGCGGTAGTTTTGATTGATGTAGTTGAGCATCGACCCGATCGTCGTACTCTTGCCGGAACCGGTGACGCCGGCGAGGAGCACCATCCCCTGGTCGAGGACGCACATCTTCTCGAGGCTCGGCGGCAGAAAGAGCCCCTTGAAGTCGGGGATCTTGTTGTTCACCCGGCGGGCGACCATCCCGAGCGAGCCCTGCTGGTAGAGGAGATTGACGCGGAAGCGCCAGCGGATGTCGTCGACGACGCAGGTGTGGGCGAAGTCGGCGCCGCCGTCGTTGTCGAGGATCTTCTTCTGCCGGTCGTCAAGCATCGCGAAGCAGAGCCGCTGCATCGTCTCGTCGTCAAGTTTCTCGTGCTTGAGCGGCTGGAGCGAACCCTTGACGCGCATGAAGGGGGGCTGGCCGACCTTGAGATGGAGATCGCTCCCCTGGAGACGCACCAGCGCCTCGAACAGCCGGTCGACCTCGAGCCGGTCCTTCTTCTTCATCCCCCGGACGGGCGTGACGGGGGCGGTCTCCGGGGCGGTTTCGATCGTGGCCATGGCATGCCTGTCGAAGGGGTGAGGGGAAGCGCGGGAACTGCCACCGCGTCAGCCGGGGACGCCCGGCACCGGCGCCGGCCGGGGCGCGGAAGCGTCCACGGTCGCGGCCGTCAGGACGGGGGTGGGCGGACCGGAATCCCCCGGCGGACGAACAGTTCCTTGACCTCCCGGATCGTACACTGGCCGAAGTGGAAGATGCCAGCGGCCAGGGCTGCATCGGCCCCACCGAGCGTAATCGCGTCGGCAAGGTGTTCGGGCCCACCGGCGCCGCCGCTGGCGACGACGGGAATGCCGACGGCACGGCTGACCGCGGCGGTGATCTCCAGGTCGTAGCCGTCGCGCGTGCCGTCGCGATCCATGCACGTCAGCACGATCTCCCCGGCACCGAGCCGCTCGACCTCCCGCGCCCAGGCCACGGCCTCGAGCCCGGTCGGCACGCGTCCCCCGCTGACGAACACCTCCCAGGTCTCCCGGCCATCCTTCATCACCCGCTTGGGATCGATGTTGACGACCGTCGCGCAGCTGCCGAGCCGGTCGGCGACGCGGGAGACAAGCTCCGGCGTCCTCACCGCGGCGGAATTGATGCTCACCTTCTCCGCCCCGGCCTGGATCAGCCGGCAGGCATCGTCGAGCGTCCGGATCCCGCCACCGACGGTGAACGGCATGAACACCGTCTCCGACACCCGGCGGACGACGTCGAGCATGATCGACCGCTCCTCGTGGCTGGCGGTGATGTCGAGGAACACCAGCTCATCGGCCCCCTCCGCCTCGTAGCGGGCCGCGACGGCGACCGGATCGCCGGCATCGACGAGGTCGAGGAACTTCGTTCCTTTGACGACACGTCCCTTCTCCACGTCGAGACAGGGAATGATCCGCTTGGCGAGCACGCGTCAACCTCCGGCGGAGTGTCCGATCCGTCCCTCGTCGGGACTGGATGCGGTAGCGTAGAGCCGGCGGGGAATCCGCCCGGCAAGGAACGCCTGCCGCCCGGCGTAACACGCCGCCTGCATCGCCGCAGCCATTCGCAGCGGATCGGTGGCATGGGCGATGGCGGTGTTGAGAAGGACTCCATCGACCCCGAGTTCCATCGCCTCGGCGACGTCGCTGGCGGTGCCGACCCCGGCGTCGACGATGACGGGATAGTCGGGGTCGTCCCCCTTGAGATACTCCAGACAGATCTTCAGGGCGTTGGGATTGAGGATCCCCTGACCGGAGCCGATCGGGCTCCCGGCCGGCATGACGCTCGCCGCTCCGGCCTCCTTGAGCCGCCGGGCGACGACAGGATCGTCGCTCGTATAGACGAGGACGGTGAAGCCCTCGGCGACGAGCCGGACCGTCGCGTCGAGCGTGCCAATCGGATCGGGGAGGAGCGTGCGCGTGTCGCCGAGGACTTCGAGCTTCACCCATTCGCTGCCCGGATTGCCGAGATCGCGGAGGAGTTCGCGACCGAGCCGGGCGACGCGGACCGCCTCGTCGGCGGTGAAGCATCCGGCCGTGTTGGGGAGGATCGTGTAACGCTTCGGATCGAGATGGTCGAGGATGTTTTCACCGGCCGCGTTCACCAGCCGCTCGCGGCGGACGGCCACCGTCACACAATCGGTCCCCGCCGCTTCGAGACAGCGGGCCATCTCCGCATAGGAGCGGTATTTCCCGGTCCCGACGACGAGGCGACTGGCGAGCGTGATCCCGCCGACGGCGAGCGTCTCGGCGGTCGTTGGCACGGGGGGCATGGTGGGCTGAGGCATCGGTGGGATCAGGGAGGAAAAGACCCTCGGCGGGCTTTGGAGCCTAGCAGGCTTTCGAGCCCGAGGCGCTCCCAAGGGGGTGAACGACGGCAGCCACCGCACTCCGGTGGCCATCCGGACCGCCTCCGGGGGGATGGCCGCCAGAGCGATCAGCCGCCGCCGACGAGCGTCACGATCTCGATCCGGTCTCCCGCGGCGAGCCGCCACTCGGCGAGGTCACGCCGGGGAACGATCCGCTCGTTGATCTCCATGGCGAGCGGCCGGCCGGCGAGCCCCAGGGCCGTGACGGCATCGAGGGCCGATGCCCCGGCAGCGAAGGCCTTCGGCTCGCCATTGACCGTCACCAACAGCGACGCCGGCGCACCCTCCGGCAGGTCCGGTGGCGTGGCGGCATCGACGATCGGATCGGGGACGGTCACGGGGCTGGTAGCGGACCTTGGAGGAGCGAGATCCGGAACTTGCCGAGGTTGTGGGTGCCGTCGGCGAACTGATGCTCGATCGTGAACTGAAGGAGGCTTCCGGCCGGGAGGGCGACGTCGGGGGCGAGTTCGTAGGTCAGCGCGTGATCCTTGCCGACCTCGGGAGCGATCGCCCAGCCCGATTCCGGATTGTCGTCGATCGTGGCCACAGCGGGATATCCCCCCTGCTCGAAATCAGCCTTGGCCGTGGCGATCTTGACG
>JBIIQL010000275.1:0-5383 GCA_044342095.1 Pirellulales bacterium | reverse complement strand
GCATCCGCGCTCCCCGGTGCCCCCGACTGGATCGCAAACCGGCTGAGGACGAGGTTGCCGTTCCCGGCCCGGCCAGGCCCCATCGCGGGGAGACTCGGATCGGCGAGGGCCTCGAGCTTGACCGCCGAAACGTTCGCCCCCGGCGGAACGATCGCCTTGATGGTGTAGACATCCTTGGCGAGGCTGCCGGTGACGGCGACGATCCCGTCGGCGGCGATGGCGCCGGTGGCACCAGCCGCGCTTTTGAACTCGGTCGGCACGACCACGGCGAAGGCGGGGGCAGCCGGCGGCGGCGGCGGCGGCACCGGGGCGAGCTCTGGCGAGGGGACCGGGACGAGCCGGCCACCGGCATGGCTGCCGATGAACATCGTCTGGCCGTTGGGAGCCACGGCCACGCACCACACGCTCGACGGCTTCGCTCCTTCGACCGGCGGTGGTCCCTTCTGCTCGGCCTTCGAGGCGACGTCCCAGAACTTCACCGCCCCGTCGAGGCTGGCGCTGGCGAGGCGGGCGTTGTCGGGGGTGAAGGAAACGCTCGTCACCCAATCCTTGTGGCCGGCGAGCGTGCCGTGCTCCTTGGAATCGGCGGTGGTCCAGAGCTTCACCACCCGGTCGGCACCGGCGGTGGCGAGCTTCGTGCCATCGGGGGAGTAGGCGACGGCCCAGAGGGTGTCAGCGTGCCCTTCGAGCTTCCCCTTTTCCGTACCGGCGGCCACGTCCCAGAGCTTGACGAGCTTGTCGCCGCCACCGGTGGCGAGCGTGGCGCCATCGGGAGAAAAGGCGACGGCCGTGACAGGGCCGCCGTGAGCGGCAATCGTGCGGATCTCGGCGTTCGTGGCGGTGTCCCAGACGACGACGGTGCCATCCTCACCGGCGGTGGCGAGCTTCGTGCCATCGGGGGAGAAGTCGAGAGAGCGAACCCAGCCCTTGTGCTTCTTGAGATCGGCCTTGAGGGCCCGGCCGGGGAGATCCCAGAGCTTGACGAGGCCGTCGTAGCCGGCCGTCGCGGCGAGCTTGCCGTCGTTGGAGGCCTTGATCGCCCACACGGCCGTCGGGTGGCCGGCGAGGTCGCCGGCCCGGTTGCCGTCGGCCGGATTCCAGATCGCGGCGTCACCGGGACGGTAGAGGAGGCTCTCGCCACCGGAGGTGAGGAGTTGGGCGCCGTCGGTGGTGTAGTCGGCGGCGATCACCCAGCGCGTGTGGGCGGGGAGGTTGGCGGCGGGGGCCGGAGGCGCGGGCGTGGCGGGATCCTGGGCCGAGGCCCGGCCGACGCCGACGGCCAGCAGGCCGGCGATCATGAGGCCGACGATCGGGGCCGCAACGACGAAGCGCTGCGAACGAAGGTGGAAACCAGGGACGCTGCAACTCATGGTCGGCTCCTCTGCCGGGGCTCTCGAGAGACTCTTGGAGATCGAACGAGGGGAATGGACGCCGGGTCGTTTCCCCCCTTGCACCCCTTCCCCGCACCGTCGTGGCAAAGAGTATAGTTTGCCCAGCCCCCCCGTTTCCAACCGTAATAGCGGGGGATTCCGGGAGCCGATTCCCCCACGATTCGTTGCCTCTCTCTCCGTTTCCCTTCTCTTTGCTTGTTCCTCTCTCTTTGGGACCCGTGTCATGGCCACCTCTTCCCGCTCGAAGTCCTCAGCCACCCCGCGGCGGAAGGCCGACGTCGTCCTCGTCGCCAGCGGCGACCTTCGTGAAGAGGCCAATCGGGTCTGTTGGCCGGCCCAGAAGCAGATGGAAGCCGATCTGACGCGGGCCTTCGCCGCCGCCGGCCGCACGCTCGTCCGCGGCCACGCGCCCTCAAAGGCCCGTGGCCACGGCTTCATCGCCAGTGCCCGCGAGGGGATCGACGTCTTCGCGACGATCGACCCCACGGCGCCGCTCGTTGTCGCCGAGGCCGTCTGGCAATACTCCAACCATGTCCTCCCCGGGCTCTCGAGCCACTCTGGGCCCATCCTCACCGTCGCCAACTGGTCGGGGCAGTGGCCGGGCCTCGTCGGCATGCTCAACCTCAACGGCTCGCTCACCAAGGCGGGCGTCCCCTATGCCACGCTCTGGGCCGACGACTTCTCGAGCGCTGCTTTCCAGCGCCACCTCGAATCGTGGCTCGCCACCGGCAAGGTCCGCCACGACACGAGCCACGTCGTGCCGATGGCGGCGGTGAAGGTGCCTGGGAAGCTCGAGCAGATCGGCGCCGGGATCGCCGCGGAGCTCCGCGACAACAAGGCCCTCATGGGGGTCTTCGACGAAGGCTGCATGGGGATGTACAACGCGATCATTCCCGACCGTCTTCTCCATGCGACCGGCGTGTTCAAGGAGCGTCTCAGCCAGTCGGCCCTGTACCACGAGACGACGCAGGTTTCCGACAGCGAGGCCCGCGAGGTCTTCCGATGGCTCGAGGCGGCGGGGATGACCTTCCACTTCGGGAAGGACGAGGCTGCCGACCTGACCCGGGCCCAGGTGCTCACGCAGTGCCGGATGTACATCGCCACGCTCCGCCTCGCGGAGCGCTTCGGCTGCGATCTCGTCGGCATCCAATACCAGCAGGGCCTCAAGGATCTCCTCCCGGCCAGCGACCTCGTCGAGGGGATGCTCAACGATTCGAAGCGGCCGCCGGTCTGCCCCGCCGGCTCCACGAAGCCGATCTTCAAGGGGAAGCCACTCACCCACTTCAACGAAGTCGACGAGTGCGCCGGCCTCGACGGCCTCCTCACGCAGCGCGTTCACGAGGCCCTCGGTGAGCCGACGGAGAACACGCTCCACGACATCCGCTGGGGCGACTGGGATCGCTCGAACACCACCGATCAGTGGGTGTGGGTGTTCGAGATCTCGGGCGGCGCTCCTCCGGCCCACTTCACCGGTGGATGGAAGGGCGCCCACGGCTACCGCCAGCCCCCGATGTACTTCCGCCTCGGTGGCTCGACGCTCGCCGGCGTCAGCAAACCGGGGGAGATCGTCTGGAGCCGGATCTGGGTCGACGGTACCGGCCCCGCGGAGAAGCTCTGCATGGACATCGGCCGGGCGAGCGTCGTCAAGCTCCCCGAGGCAGAGACGCAGCGGCGCCTGGACTCGACGACGAAGCAGTGGCCGATCATGCACGCGGTCACGCATGGCGTCTCACGCGACCAAATGATGGCGCGCCACAAGGCGAACCACGTCCAGGTGGCCTACGCGAAGGACGCCGCCGGCGCCGACCGCTGCGCCTTGGCGAAGGCCGCCGCCGCCCGGGCCCTCGGCATCGACGTCGTCTTCTGCGGCACGCGTGGCCCCGGGGCCACGGCGAGCAGCCGTTGGGACAACTGAGTTGGAGCGACGAATCCGTGGCCGCCGATCGCGGCTCCACCGATCGGATGTTCAGGCGATCCACACCGGGAAGTCGGTGTCTGACCGCGGCGTGAGCTTCACGCCGGCGATCTCCACGGAGGGATCGTCGACGCGGTGTACCTTCACCTCGCCGGCCGACACCGAGTAGAGGAGATCGCCGATCCGCACGCCCCGCTCGACAGCGCCGCCTTCATGGCTGATCTCACCAAGGCGGGTGAACGTGCCGTCGGCCGCGAGGTCGACCCGGAAGACGACCAGCCCCGTGCTGCCGCTCCACCAATCCCCCTGCTGCACCGGGAGCGTGAGGATCCCCTGCTCGGGGAACCAGGCCAAGGCGTGGTGATCCCACAGGGCGCTCGACCACGACTGCCAGCCATCCCCGGCGAAGGTGTAGGTCGACGCCCGCCGCGGCTTGGCCGGATTGCCGACGTCGAACACCGACAGCTGCAGGCCGAGGACGCGGCCGGTCGTCGGATCGACGTCACGGCCAATGCCGAGGAGGTGGGTGGCGTCGAGCGGCTGGAGATAGGAGGAGAACCCGGGGACTTTCAGTTCGCCAACGACCTTCGGCCGAGTGGGATCGGCCAGATCGATGACGAACAGCGGGTCGATCTGCTTGAACGTGCTCACGTAGGCGACATCGCCAACGAACCGGCTGGAATAAATCCGCTCCCCCTTGGCGAGTCCCTGCACCGCGCCAACGGTGACGAGATTCCCTTCCGACTCGCCGAGGACGAATACCCCCGCGGAGGAATTGGTGAAGTTCCAGTCGCCGCCACTGCCCCAGTTCGTCGTCGCCACGCGGAGGAAGCCGTCGTGTTCGTCGAGTGAGAACTGGTCGAGCGTCGTTCCTGGCACGGCCCCCATCGACACCAGGGGCACGCCCGCGGCGGCGAGATCGAAGTGGTAGATGTTCGTCGTCAGGCCGTTGTCACGGGAATCCCACCAGCTCCCCCAGTTGGCAGCCGAGATGTAGAGCCCGGTCGCGGAGGCGTAGACCGTGCCAGAGATCCCGGCGACGCTCGTCGACGACTCCGGCCCGACCGTGTCGTCGGCGATATCGAACTCGACGACCGACAGCATCGAAGCAGACTGGAAGTCGAGGGGAACCCAGGTGTGATCGACGGTGACAAGCTGGCCGGAGGTCGTCGTTCCCGAGGCCGCAGTGACGGTGTACGTCGGCAGCGCCTGATCCTTCCAAGCCTGCTCGAGCCGGGTCCGGTAAGAGGCTGCATCCTCATAGACGTACTTCGGCATGCCGGCGGGGGGGAAGTCGATCGGCGGGAGGATCGCCGTGACCAGCCCATCGGCATCGGTGAAGCTCACCGGATCGGCGGTGACCGGCGAGGTCGGATCACTCCCGGTGCCCTCCACCGGCACCAGCGCCGGCGCGGGGATGTCGAGGTCATCCTGGGCGACGACGAAGACGCGGCCGTCGATCTCGCGGGCATCCTGGAGCCAGCCGTCGAGGGCCGTCTTCTCGAGGATCGCAGGTGCCGACGGATCGGCAACGTCGATCACGGTGACGATGACCTGCGGCTGCCACTGGAGCCCCCCGCCCCACCAGCCGGCGATCCGGGCGAACGTGGCGGGCGTGCCTTTTTCGCCACCGGGGGCGACCCAGCGATTCTCCTGCGAGATCACCGTCAAGCGGCTGCCGCTGAGGAACAGCGACCGCTCGTCGCCGTCCACCGAAACGTGGCTCGACACCGCGAGGGAATCGGCGGGCCAGGCGCTGACGATGTCGACGCCGTCACCGGCGAGCACGTAGAGCGATCGGCCGTCGGTCTTGAAGATATCCCCTTCGTCGACGCCGGCGACCTGATTGTTCGTGCCGGAGAAGTCGGTGTTGCCCGCGGAGGGAGTTGAGCTCAGCCCGGAGGCCGCCAAGTCTCCCTGACGCATGGTGTAGGCGATCGGCCACCACGGCACCGGCCGGCCGAGTTGGCCGCCCCACTGCTGCATGGCAGTTTCGAAATACCAGCTCTCGAGTTGGCTGGCGCTGGTCACGGATTGGAGCGGATTGGTGGTCTCGTTGCCGATGAGCTTCTCGCCG
>JBIIQL010000031.1:0-13616 GCA_044342095.1 Pirellulales bacterium | reverse complement strand
CGCCGATGTCGAGATGGAGAAACATCGCCTCGGGGTGGCGGCGGGAGAGCGAAGCGCAGCTCCCCTGAAAGGCGAGCCACGATTCGAGGCAGGGATCGTCGGCGGTGGCGACAAGCGCTCCCCCCAGCCTGGCTCGGATGGCGGCCACCAGTCCGACGGCATTGTCGCGCCGGGCGGTGAGGCCGGTGAGGAGCGCGCCTCCGCCGCCGATGTCGGTGACGCCAGGAACGATCCCGCCACGGGCGAGCCAGTCGTCGACGAGACAGAGCGTGGCGGCAAGATCGAGCCGGTCGCCCTCGAGCGGCGTGAACACCAGCGGCGAGCGAAACGTCTCGCGGGCGACCGTCAGCTCCATCCGCCCGGTGACGACGTTGCGTCGCACGAGGCCCTCCGCCACCAGCGCGCTGGTCGTCGTCGTCCCGAAGTCGAGGCCGACAAGCGTGGTCGTGGCTGCCATCACACCCGTGGCCCGGCGAGGGTGTCGAGCCGAGGAGGGCCGGCGAAGTGACGCCGCTTATGGGCGAACCACCACGTGCCGAGGACCACCGCGAAGCCCGGCACGATCCAGAGTGCCACATCGTTTGGCGGCTGAACCCCGATGACGAACAGGGCGATACCGCCGACGAGGGAGAGGGCCGCCAGCGGACGGTAAGCCGCCCCGAGCGACCACGGCCCCATCGTCGTCCAGGTGCGGCCGTAGCTGAGGAGGCCGGAGAGCGTCGGCATCAGGTAGGAGACATAGAGGAGGATCACGCAAACGGCGGTGATCGCCAGGTAGGGGACCAGCGCCGTGAACATCACTGCCAGCCCGGCGACGACCCAGATCGCGACATTCGGCGTCCGATGGACCGGGCTGACGCGTCGCAGCAGGGGTGACCAGGGAAGGCCGCCGTCGCGGGCGAATGCGAACAGCATCCGCGAGCCGCTGGTGACGGTGGCCAACCCGCAGGCGAACTGTGCCGCGGCGATGCCGACGAGGAGGATGAGCCGCAGCGGCGTGGGGACAACCTGGGCGATCGTCCAGAAGAAGGCGTTCCCGCCCTGGGCGGCGGCGGCGTCGAGATCGGGGATCGCCATCACCATCGCCGAGAGCATCACCCAGCCAGCCAGCGCCGAGACGATGACGGCCCGGACGATCGCCCTCGGCACCTCGATCGCCGCGCCGACGGTCTCCTCGGCGGCGTGGGCCGAGGCGTCGAATCCAGTGATCGTGTAGGCGGGGAGGAGGAGGCCGAGGGCAAATGCCCAGCCCGGGCTCTCCGTCGCCGGCCAGACTGGCGCGTCGGCTGGTATGCCGGTGAGGTTACGGATGTCGATCAAACGCCCCGGATCGAGCGTTGGTGCGAAGACGAGCAGGGCGACCGTCAGGCCGGCGGCGACGACGAGGATCAGCCACCCGCTGGCATCGGTGATCCTGGTCGTCGCGCGGATGCCGGCATGGTTCAGGGCGGCCTGCACGAACGTGAGGAGCGCGACAGCCCCGAGTTGGACGAGGAGGGGGGGAAGACGCTCGGAGCCGGGCATGAACAACTCGTGGGCCGGTGTCGATTCGACGAGCGCCGAGAGGGTCTTTCCGGCCACCTCGGGAGACCATCCCAGGAACGGCGCGAAGGCCCCGAAGCAGAACTGGACCGTCGCGAGGTTGATCGCGGCGAGGACGGTGATGATGCCGGCGAGATTGAACCAGGCGGTGGCCCAGCCCCAGCCACGGCCGCCGAGGATCGCCCCCCAGTGGTAGAGACCGCCGGCGGTGGGGAAAGCGGAGGCGACCTGGGCCATCGTGGCCGCCAGGGCCAGCGCCACGAGACTCACCAGCGGCCAACCGAGGCCGATGCTCCCCCCGCCGCCGGCGCAGAGGCCGACCGGGAAGGAGGTGATCCCACCGGCGAGAATGCAGATGATCGAGAGGGAAATGCAGTAATTCGAGAAGCCCCCCATGCGGCGCTCGAGTTCCTGGGCGTAGCCCATGGCGGCGAGCGTGCGGACGTCGTCGTCGGAAGTGGGGGGGCGCGTGGGGGGCATGGAGGGTAAAACGCCGAGGAAAGGTGAATCGCGAGCGCTCGAGGAGAGAAGAATACCGCGGCGGGCTGTCACAGGATGGTGTGGGGAACCGATAATCGTTTCAGGATTCGTCATCCGACGGTCTCGACCCCGCTCCTTCGCAGCCTTCAAGAGGCCCCAAGGCATGGAATCCCCTCCGGCCCCCGCTTCCCATTCCGCGTCGGCCGATGCGGCGCTGATCGTGATCGCGGTCGTGGTCGCCGGCGCCGCGATCACCCATCTCGGTCCGGTGCTCCAGCCGTTTCTCGTGGCCTTGTTCCTCTTCTATGCCACCCGGTTCGGCGTCAAAACCCTCTCCGGCCTGGGCATGCGCCCCCTGACGGCCTACGCGACGCTCGTCGGCATCATTCTCATCGCTTCGGTGCTCCTCGCCCAGTTCGTCTACCGGGAGGCGGTGTCGTTCCGGGGGAGCTGGCCGCGCTACGAGGATCGGATCGGCGACATCATCACCCGCTGGAGCGGCCCGCTCGGTGGGGCGGCGATCGGAGGGGAGAATCTTCCGGCCCTCGATCCGGCTGCGGAGCCTGCGGTGTCGCGAACGTCGCTTTCGGACCTGTTCAGGATCTCGAGTCGCGACGTCCTCAACTACGTCTTCGCCAAGGGGATCGATGCGGCGGAACTCATCGTCCTCGTCTTCTGCTACCTCGTGTTCCTGTTTCTCGGCAGCCGGAAATTCGAGGCCCGCGTCGAGCGCGCTTTCCCCGGCGAACGGGGCAAGCGAATCCTCGCCGTCGGGGAGGGGATCTCGGAGTCGATGGAACGCTTCATGATGGTGAAGTCGGTGATCGGCGTCGGCATGGGACTCTCCGCCGGGCTCATCATGTGGCTGTTCGGCCTCGATCACTGGCCGCTGTGGGCGTTTCTCTTCTTCGCCGCCAACTACATCACGTCGATCGGGAGCTGGGCGGCGTGCGTGCCGCCGATCCTCATGGCCGCGCTCGATCTGGGGGCGGTTCCGGCGACGATCCTCGCCGTCCTGATCGTCGTCAACCGGGTGTTCTGGATCGATTTCCTCGAGCTCAAGCTCTCCGGCAAGCAGCTCAACCTCGATCCCACGCTCCTCTTTCTCTGGCTCTCCTACTGGGGCTGGGCGTGGGGAATCCTCGGGCTGATCCTCGCCTACCCGATGATGGCGGCGGTGAAGATCTCGCTTCGCCACCTCGGCGACGCCCACGGCTGGGCCGAGATGCTCTCCGACGAGTGAGGCACGCGGCCGCGGCCGTGCCACTTCACTCGAGTGGCAGCCCGGCGACTTCGGTGAACCGATCGAAGAGCGACTCCATCGCGACCGCGTGGACGACCTGCACCATCGTTCCCGGTGAAGTCGCTTCGAGCGCTCTCTCGAAGTCGGCGTCGGTGCAGACGACGGGGCTCGCGGCGAGGCGGTCGGCCACGACGAGCACGGCGCGCTCGGCAGCCGAGAGCTGCCGCTGATCACCGGCCAGATCGGCAAGCGCCGCATCATCGGCGCCGAGATCGCGGAGGCGTGCTTCGGCGAGTCCGAGGGCATACCAGGCCGCGTTGCGCCGGGCGACGGTCCAGGCGATCCGGGCCTTGTCGAGCTGAGACAGGCCCGGCGCTGCCGCCGTGAGTTCGAAGGCCTTTGCCATCCGCGGGCCGGCGAGGGGAAAGTGGGCGAGCACGCGCATCCAGGAGGGGAGCGGTCCCTCTGGCGCAATCGCCCCGAGGATTTCGCGGGCTTGCGTTTCCGCGACGAGCGGCAGGCGGGCGTTCCGCGAGCGGGCGGCGGCGAGGCCGGCCGCGATCTCGTCCGCCGATGGGAGGGGCCGGGGGAAGCCCGTGGCGACGAGATCGTCACCGGGCTTCACGCTTGAAAGGATCGCCACGGCGGAGGGAACGGTGTCGAAGCGGTCGGCGGTGGGTGTCAGATAAGAATGGACTCCGCCGGCGCTCGCCTGGGCCCAGCCGGAGTTGCCGCCGTTTCCGGCTTGGGCGACGCCAATCCCTTCCTTCCAGCGGTTGATGGCGTTGTTGCCCCCGACCGACAGACTCATCTCGAGCACGTCCTTCGGCGTGAAGTGTTGAAGACAGGCCGCGACGTCGGCGTCGGTGAGGCTGCCGGGGGCGAGGGTCAGCTTTCGCGCCAGGGTGAAGGCGGCCTGCTCGTGCTCCGGGAAGCCGCTCCAGTCGGAGTCGAGGCGGGCGAGATCGTCGTCGGTCATCCCCACGGCGAGGAGCTTCGATTCCTGGTGGCCGAGGCAGTACTGGCAGTTGTTGACCCGCGACGCGATCCAGAACAGACGTGTCTTGAAGCCGTAATCGAGCGTCACAGCCGGGTCGGGCTCGATGACGACTTTTGGCGCCGGGGCGCCGGGGCGTTTGGGCGCCGTGCCACCGAAGCCGAGATAGCCGCGCAGTTCGGTGCCGGGGAGATAGAGGCTCCGGAGCCGGTTCTCGTAGAGAAGAGCCTGTGGATCGGTGACGGCGGCTTCCTTCTCGGCGTCGGTCGGAGCGGGAAGGGGAATCCGTTCGTGTCGCGACTTCATCTCCTCGAGCATCCGCTTCATCGCCGGTCGGGTGACCGGCGTGGGACGCGGAGCGTCAACGAGCGGCGTCTCGCCACGGCTGATGCCCGTGGCGAGGAGCGCGATCAAGACAGGCGCGACGTGGCAGGACAAACGGCATCGGCGGTGCATGGATGAGTCCTCATCTCTCGGGTCAGGAAACGTTGTGTCCGGCTCCCCATCGGTCCCGTGGAATCAGTCCCCCAATGCGATGCTGATCGCCGGCTGCGTGGAGACGGTGTAGGTCGCCTTCTTCGTGCCGAGCGGCGGCGGGCCCTCGAGGGTCACCTCGAAGCGAGTGCTTGGCCCGAAGGGCTTCCCCTCGCCGATCGTGTAGGACGTGATCGTCGCCCCGCCATGCCAGCGTTCGTCGGCGACGTGGATCGGAGGGGAGAGCTTCCGCAGATCGTCGCAGCTCTTTCCTCCCTTCCAGGCCGCGAGCGCGGCTTCGATGACCGCGGCCGCCTTGTCGGGCTCGGCCGTGTATTGCTTCCCTCGCCCGCAGCCGACAAGGAGCGCCGGTGCGAGGAGGAGCCAATGGAACGTGGGACCAGGGAAACCGGGGCGGCGCATCGGCAGGGGGCCTTTCGGTGGGGAGGTCAAAGCGGTGGGCCGGCGGCTATCGCGAATCATTGGCCATCGAAGCCCGATACGATCTCGGCTCCACTCTTCGTGCCCAAACCGCGCCAGATCTTCAGGTCGACCCCATCGGAGATAAACCGCACCGACGCATCGCACATCCCCAGCATCACGCCGCCTGAGTGGGTGCT
This sequence comes from Pirellulales bacterium, assembly GCA_044342095.1. Taxonomy (GTDB): domain Bacteria; phylum Planctomycetota; class Planctomycetia; order Pirellulales; family UBA1268; genus QWOP01. Next base: position 8,260 of record JBIIQL010000031.1, on the reverse strand, counting down.
CTGGGCGGTGGTCATGATCCGTCCCGGGGGAAACATGCAGGAACGGGTGTTGGGGACATTGGAGTGGAAGTAGATCGTCGTCGAGTGATAGCCGTAGAGCCATGGGCCGCCGATGTTGCTGAACCGCTGGTAGGAGAGATTCGACGGATCGATTGCCTGGCACTGCTGGATCGCCTCGTCGGTGGTGCTGGGATTCGTCTGTGGCCAGTAGGTGTCGGTGCGGGGCGTGGAGAGGCCGTTGTTGAAATCGCCGACACCGTGCTCGCTGATCGCCGCGGTCTGGCTCGCGCCGTCGAGCACCTCCGACATCCGCACCTTGCTGTCGAGGAAGAAGACGCCGTCCGGCGCGGGCATGCCGAAGTTCGGATCGGACGAGGCCGCGGGGGGATTTCCCCAGAGGATCCCTGACCCCTGATTAAAGCGGTAGTTGTTCTGGCCGTACGAGGCGGGCAGGTAGGTGGCGGGGTCAGAGGGGCAGGCGAACGTAGGAACCTTCATCGCCGCGACGGCGGTGTGAAAGGGGTCGTTCCAGGCCTTCGTGGGATCGACGAGTTGGAAGATCGTCGACTGCTCGATGTAAGGGAGGAGGTAGGTGTGGGTGGAGATCGACTGGGCATTGCGGCCGGTGGGGAAGAAGCCCTTCGCCGAATGGTGGTTTTGGAGGCCGAGGCCGAGTTGCTTGACGTTGTTGGCACACTGAGAACGCCGGGCCGCTTCGCGGGCTGATTGCACCGCCGGGAGGAGGAGGCCGACGAGGGTGCCGATGATGGCGATGACGACGAGAAGCTCGACGAGGGTGAAGGCCCTCGCGGCCGAGGAGCGGGGAAGTGTGGACATGGGATGGCCTCTGAAAATGAAATGGACGGATGGAGGAGGTCGGTGCCGAGTCGGCGCGCACCGGGAGCCTGCCGGCGGGTCGGTGCGGAGCCCGACCCACCGGACGGTCACGCCGAGGGGAAGCGAGGAGGAGTGAAGCGCGAAAAGAGGAGCGTGGTCAGCGGCCCGATCAGGGGAGCTGGGCCGTCTCGCCGCCGGCCCGCGTGCCGAGGGCCCGCCAGATGGTGATGTCGACGTCGGATCCGACGCTCTGCACGCTGCCGTCCATCATCGTCACGCCGACCCCGGCGGGGTGGTAGCTGCGGCTGGTGAAGACGGTGTAGGTCGGAGACGTGATCGTGAGGCCGAGGCGGGAGCTCGTGAAATCGCAGTCGACGGTCTTCCCGTTGATCGTCATCGGGATCGCGGTGTTCGGCGGGAAGGTGTGGGAGATCCCCGAGTGGAGGATGATCCCGTTGACCCACTGCGTGTGGCCGATGTCGGCGGTGGCGGTGCCGCCAAGGGCGATGACGTCGGCGGGCGTCGCCGGGATCGGGGCGCCCAGGCTCGAGGGATTCTGGCCGTCACGGATCGAGGCCTGGTAGGCCTTTACCTCGGCGAAGCCGACCGACTTGCTCGTGCCGTCGACGAAGTCGGCCTGACGCATCTCCATGTTGACCGCGAACGAGCCGTTGCCGGTCTGCTTCGACACCGGATCGAACTGGAACCAGGTGCCGCAGCTGGCGCCGTAGTTGATCGGCTGATGGGTGATGCCGGGAACGGAGGTGTTGGGGACGTCCTTGACCTCACTCGGACAGATGAAGGTCGGAATCCGCACCCCCGCCACCTGCTGCTGCTGGGTGAAGCTCTTCGAGAAGTCGATGAGGTTGGCGACGTTTCCCTGCTCAATAAAGGGAAGGAGGTAGGCCTGGGCGGAGAAGCTGTCGGAGATCTGCGTGGAGCTGATCTGACAGATCGGCGGATACTTCTTCTTCGCGCTTTCGTAGTTGAGCAGCGCCAGCCCCATCTGTTTCATGTTGTTTTGGCAGCTGGAACGCCGGGCCGCCTCGCGGGCCGCCTGGACGGCCGGGAGGAGGAGGCCGACGAGGGTGCCGATGATGGCGATGACAACGAGGAGTTCGACGAGCGTGAAGGCCCGCGGACGGCGGAAGGGAGACGTGGTCATGGGAGGGATTCCTGGAAAACGGAATGCGAATGAAGCAATGAAGAAATGGAATGCATCGAAACACCGACAGAACCGTATGAGGAGCCTCCTGGCGGGGCGTGCGCGGCCGGGGTGGGACGCGGAGCCGTTCGAGAGGAGCGATGGCACCAAGGTGCCAGTTTTTCACGGCGGGCCCCGGAGCGATCGCCGTCAGCGGCTCCGTGGAGAAGCCGGAGCGTTGTTCACGGCAAACCGTGGGAACGCTCGATGGCAAAGCCCGGGAACGACGGCCAGAAGAGGGCCCCAGTCACTCCTCGCCCTCACGGCAACCCAGAGGCGTCGCGAGGAACAGGCGCACTGCGGCCCATGCCGTCGTCAGGCGACCCTAGGGGGACGCTCGAGGGGGCCGGAGACGGCCGGAATCAAGAGGGGCTCGTCGAGAGCGAGCCAGGCGCCGGCGGTCGAGATTTCGACCGGCGTCAGAGCGGACAGGAGAGCATCCCGATCGAGTTCGAGGGGAGTGGTCGGTGCTTCGCTCGGGGCGAGGGGAGGGATTGGGGCCCGGCCGCAGGAGGGACCGTTGCAGGGGCGACGGCGGGGGGCCGGGGCCGGCTTGGCGGACGCCGTCTCACCGACGTCGCCGGCGGTTACGTCCGGGGCGTGGGCCGGCATGTCGTGGCCAACGAGCCAATCGCCGCAGCTGGCCTGGGCCGACTGGAAAGAGCCAAGTGCCATCAGCACCAGCGCCGCCACGATCCCGCACGAGCGGAGAAACCGCGTCAGGGGATGGTGGAGAGCCGAGGGCATGGCGATCGTACGCGTTTCGGGGGGCGATGGGTCGCGAGCGGCAGAAGTCCTGCACGATCGCCTCGAAAATCCACCCCTGGTCGGATGATAGTCCGCGCTCCCTGAAGAAGTCAATCGACCGGCGCTGGGAAACAAAAAGACTTTTTTTCAGGGCTGAGCTGTTCCAGGGCAGGCGGTTGGTAAGCCGCTCGCCAGCGATCTCGAAGGGAAGGACACTGCCCCGTCGGCTCGCGCCTGTTTGGTACGATCCGGGTCCGCCGTTTGCCGCCCCCGTGCGTGGGTTGGCGAGGGAGAAGCGGGCAGGGGAGCCCACGCGGGGAGCAAGCGAATGGTCGACGTGCGCCAGGGCTACGAAAACAATCTGCCCCGCCGCGTCATCACCGGCCGGGGGGCCAGCGGCCGATTGGCGGAGGTCTGTCGCGGTCGGGGCTGGAGCCGGGCGTTTCTCGTCAGCGATCGGGGGGTGGCGTCAGCCGGGCTCCTCGCCCCCGTGTCTGCTGCCTTGGGTGCGGCCAGCATCCTCGCCGGAGCGTCTTCCGCGGTGACCCCCGAGCCGCCGCTCTCCGAGGTCGCGAGCCTTGCCGGGCAGATCCGGGAGGCGGCTGCCGATGTCGTCATCGGTCTTGGCGGCGGGAGTGTCATGGATGCCACGAAGGTGGCGGCACTGGTGGCCCTGCGCGGAGGAGCGCCGGAAGACTACGTCGGCATCGGCCGGGCTGGCGGGCGCGGCGTCCCCACGATCCTCGTGCCGACGACGGCCGGCACCGGCTCCGAGGCGACCTTCGTGGCGATCCTCACCGACGCGGCCGCCGGCACGAAGGTGGGCGTTGTCGATCCGTCGCTCCTCGCCGACGTTGCCATCGTCGATCCTGCTCTCACCGATCGGCTTCCGCCGGCGGTGACCGCCGCGGCAGGAATGGATGCGCTCGTCCACGCGATCGAAGCCTTCATCGCCCGCGTCGCCACGCCGATCGCCCGCGGTCTCGCCCTCGAGGCGGCGCGACAGATCGGCCCGGCGCTCGAGAGCGTCTGCCGCGATCCGGGCGATGAAGAGGCCCGCGATCGGATGGCGATCGGCTCGCATCTGGCCGGCATGGCCTTCGCCAACGCCTCGTGCTGCGCCGTCCATGCCCTCGCGCTTCCTCTTGGGGGCCGCTTTCACATCCCCCACGGCGTGATCACCGGCTGCTTTGCCGGGGCTCTCATGCGGCACAACGCTCCGGCCTGCGCCGCCGACTTCGCGGCCCTGGGGACGGCGCTTGCGTGGGGGGCGCTCGAGCCGAGCGCCTTTGCCGACCGGCTCGATGCCACGGCCCGCGTGATCGGCCTCCGCGCGGCGCTCGACCGGGTCGTCGTGCCCGCTGCCGCGATCGCCCCGATGGCAAGCGCCGCCGCCGCCAACCGTCGCCTCATCGATCCCAACCCTGTCGCCGTCACGGCGGCCGATGCCGAGCGGATCTATGCGGAAGTCCTTCATGTCGGCGGGTGAGTTGTTCGACAGCCCGCATCGCGACTGTGAATCAAGACCACCTGACGAGCCTTCATCTCGCACGCTCCCGTGCCGTCCGACATCCATCATGAAAACCTGCCCACCGTTCTGGTTTGAGCCCGCCCCGTGGATCGATGGCGTTTGGCGGGAGACTGATCGCCGCGGCGGCGACATGTTCACCGTCCGCAACCCCGCCACCGGCGAGACGCTTGCCGAGATGGGGCGTGCCGATGCCGAGACCGTGACGGCGGCGATCGACGGGGCGGCCCGTGCCGGGCGCGGCTGGCGCGAGATTCCAGCGGCCGCCCGCGGCGAGATTCTCAAAGCCACGGCCGCGGCCTTGCTTGCCCGCCGCGACGATTTTGCCCGCCTCCTCACCGCCGAGCAGGGAAAGCCCTACCTCCAAGCGGCCGGCGAGGTCGATTACGCCGCCAGCTTCTTCCAGTGGTTTGGCGAGGAGGCGAGGCGCGTCCATGGAAGGATCGTCCCCCATCCCGAGGCGGGGCGGGAGTTTCTCGTCGAGCAGCGTCCGGCCGGGGTTGCCGGGCTGATCACGCCGTGGAACTTCCCGCTTGCCCAGGGGGCGAAGAAGGTCGCCGCGGCCCTCGCGGCCGGATGCACGGCGGTGTGGAAGCCGGCGGAAGCGACGCCGCTGGTGGCGCTGGCGCTCGCGCCGATCCTCGCCGAGGCGGGGCTGCCGGCGGGTGTGCTCCAGGTCGTGCCGGGGAAGGGGAGCGTCGTCGGGCCGGTGCTCGCGGCAGATCCGCGCGTGCGCGTGCTCAGCCTCACCGGCTCGACCGCGACCGGCAGCGGGCTGATGGCCGCCGCCGCACCGGGGATCAAGCGGCTGTCGCTCGAGCTCGGTGGCAACGCTCCGTTCATCATCCTTCCCGATGCCGATCTGGGATTCGTCACCGATCAGCTCGTCCGGCTGAAGATGTTCGTCTCGGGGCAGGTGTGCGTGACCGCCAATCGGATCTTCGTCCATGCCGACCACGAGGCGGAGCTCATCGAGCGGCTCGCCGCCCGGATCGCTGGATTGAAGGTCGGGAACGGACTTGCCGATGGTGTCGATGCGGGGCCGCTGATCCATGCCGCGGCGAGCCGCGACGTCCAAAGCCGGGTCGCGGAGGCGGTGGCGACGGGGGCAAGGATCGTGGCCGAGAATCGGAGCTACGAGTCGATCCCTGGACTCGCCTGTGAAAACTTCTCGCCGCCGACGATCGTCGCCGGCGTGCGCGACTCGATGCGGCTGGCGAGCGAGGAGATCTTCGGGCCGGTGATCCCGCTCCTCTCCTATCAAACGCTTTCCGAGGCCGTGGAGCGTGCCAATGCCACCCCTTACGGCCTGGCGGCGTACGTCTACGGGAAGGATCTGGGGCGCCTTCGCGGCGTCGCCTCGGCGCTCGAGGCGGGGATCGTCGGCGTCAATGAATGGCGGCCCCTCAAGGCCGAGATCCCCTTCGGTGGCGTGAAGCAAAGCGGGATCGGCGCCGAAGGAGGGGAGGAGGGGATCCGCGAGTTTCTCGAGACCCGTGTGATCTCGATGCCGAAGCCGGGGGTGGAGAAATGACGACGCGACGGCGATCGGAGCAATGGTGGAACGAACCGGGCAATCCCGGGATGACGGCGCTGTACCTCGAGCGGTTTCTGAACTCGGGGCTGACTCCGGGAGAGCTTCAGGGGGGGCGGGCCGTGATCGGCATTGCCCAATCGGCCAGCGACCTCACCCCGTGCAACCGCGTCCACCTGGAATCGGTCAAGCGACTGTGCGATGGCGTCCGCGATGCCGGCGGGCTGCCGCTGGTCTTCCCGATGCACCCGATCCAGGAATCGGCCCGTCGGCCAACGGCCGCCCTCGACCGTAATCTCGCCTACCTCGGACTCGTCGAGATTCTCCACGGCTATCCCCTCGATGGCGTGATCTTCACGACCGGCTGTGACAAGACGACGCCGGCGGCGCTCATGGCCGCGGTCACCTGCAATCTTCCGTCGCTCGTCTTCAACGGCGGGCCGATGCTCAACAGCTATCTCGACGGGGAAGTGGCCGGCGCCGGCACGATCATCTGGGAGGCCAGGCGACGCCTTGCCGCGGGGGAGATCGACGAGCGTCGGTTCATGGATCTTCTCGCCGCTTCGGCGCCGAGCGTCGGCCATTGCAACGTCATGGGGACGGCGCTGTCGATGAACTGCCTCGCCGAGGCGCTCGGGATGGCTCTCCCCGGCACGGCCCAGATCCCCGGCCCCTACCGCGAGCGCGGTCAGGCCGCCCATGCGGCGGGAAGAAGGATCGTGGCGATGGTGGAGGAGGATCTTCGGCCGGCGACGATTCTCACCCGCACCGCTCTCCTCAATTGCATCCGCGTCAACACGGCCCTCGGCGGGAGCACGAACTGCCCGCCGCACATCATCGCCGTCGCCCGCCATGCCGGGGTCGATCTCGACATCCGCGATTGGGAGACCTTCGGCCATGCCCTGCCGCTCTTGGTCGATCTCCATCCGGCCGGCGCGCACCTCGGCGAGGACTTCCACCGCGCCGGCGGCCTGCCGACGGTGATGGCGGAGCTGCTCCGCCACGGTCTCCTCGATGGCACACCGCTGACGGTGAGCGGGAAGACGTTGGCGGAGAACGTCGCCGCCGCCCCACGCCCCGACGGCCGCGTCATCCGCACCGTTCCTCTGCCGCTTCGCGAACAGGCAGGCTTCCTCGTCCTCTCCGGGAATCTCTTCGAGGCGGCGCTCCTCAAGACGAGCGTCATCAGCGCCGACTTCCGTCGCCGCTACCTCTCGGAGCCGGGGGCCGAGGAGACGTTTGAATGCCGGGCGGTCGTCTTCGACAGCCCCGAGGACTACCACGCCCGCATCGACGACGCGTCGCTTGCGATCGACGAGGCGACGCTTCTCGTCATCCGCGGCTGTGGCACGCTGGGGTTTCCGGGGAGCGGCGAGGTGGTCAACATGCTCCCGCCGGAGGTGCTCGTCCGACGCGGGATCTCGGAATTGCCGACCCTCGGCGACGGTCGGCAGAGTGGCACCGCGGCGAGCCCGTCGATCCTCAACGCCTCCCCCGAGGCCTTCGCCGGCGGCGGGCTGGCCCGGCTGCGGACGGGGGATCGGGTCCGCGTCGATCTCGGTAAGCGACGTGTCGATGCCCTCGTGCCCCCAGCCGAGTGGGCCGCGCGCGACACCTCCGCCTGGGACACCGTGCCTCCCGGCGCTACCCCCTGGCAGCAGCTCTACCGCGATCATGTCGGGCAGTTGCACACCGGCGGCTGCCTCGACTTCGCCTGCACGTTCCGTGACGTCTGTCGCACCGTCCCCCGTCACAGTCATTGAGCCTTCGCCATGCGGCGTGGCCAGCCTCGTCTTCATGTCCTTCCGGAGCGGTCGTTGCCATGGCCAGACCCCGTCTCTTCATGCGGCTCCTTGGCGTGCTCGGGCTGCTCGCGGCCCCGGTGATTCCCCTTGCCGCCGCGGAGTTGCCGCGCAGCGCGCCTGAGGCGCAAGGGGTGTCGTCGGTCGATCTCCTGGCGTTCGTCGAGGCGCTCGATGCCGCCGGCGACCAGGCGGTGGCCGACGGGATCCACAGCGTGGTCCTCGTTCGGCACGGGGCGGTCGTCGCCGAGGGGTGGTGGGCTCCCTACGGGCCGGAGCTGCGGCATCAGCTGTACTCGCTTTCCAAGAGCTTCACCTCGACGGCGGTGGGGATCGCGGCGGCGGAAGGAAAGCTCCGCATCGACGATTCCGTCCTCGGGTTTTTTCCGGAAGAAGCCCCGGCCGAGCCCTCGGGGAATCTCAAGGCGATGCGCGTCGCCGATCTCCTCCGCATGGCCACCGGACACCATTCGGAGCCGCCGCAGCGGGGAGGGGAGACGCGGGTGAAGCAGTTCCTCGCAGCCCCGGTGCCGTTCAAGCCGGGGACGCACTTCCTCTACAACACCCCGGCGACGTATATGCAGTCGGCGATCGTCCAAAAGGCGACC
>JBIIQL010000403.1:0-4004 GCA_044342095.1 Pirellulales bacterium | reverse complement strand
GGAGACCGGCCGGCCGGTGATCGCGGCGCACACCAGCGTTATGGCCAGCAGTGCGGCGTTGGCGGGGCGGGGAGGCGTCATGGCGGAAGCGTCCGGAGGGCGACAGCGGGCTCCTAAAATCATACCTCCCGAGCCGCAGGCGTTTCCCGACGGAGGTCTACGGATTCAAGAGAAAACGGAGCTGCCACAACTCCCCAGCGCCAGGACTTGGCGAGGGGTGGCCCATGCCCCGGGAGCCGGGCTTGACGGCAAGCGGAGCCATGGAAGGCGGAGCGCAGGCGGCATGCAGCGAGCGCAGGCCAAGGAAGGCCGAAGCGAGCGTCCGGCGACGGGGCATGGGCAGCCCCGAAGCGCCGCAAGACTTCGAATCAGCGCCCGCGCTCAGTCGTCGTCGGTTTCCGCATCGTCGCGGGCGAAATCGACGTCGATGTAGCCGATCATCATCTCCTCCCAGGTCTGTTCCCCCCACAGGACGTTTTGCGTCGGGTCGGGATTGGCGGGATTGGCGGAGGAATTGTCGAACAGGGCATCGCAGACGATCCGCGATCCGGGCTCGAGGTCGCGCGACTCAGCGAGCGTGTAGTAGCTCTGCCAGCCGAAGTCGAAGGCCGGAACGTCGAGGAGGATCTCCTCTTCCCGGCCCGGTTGCATGAGGGTGTAGCGGAAGGCCTTCCCCCGCAAATGCATGTGGGGCATGAAGGAGAGGAGGCGCGTCGGCCGCTTGACCGGCACCTGCGATTGCACCGGATGGGCGCTGGCCCCGGCCGGAATCACGAATCTGGGGTTGGCGATGCCGACGGTGAGCGCCTCGCGTGTCGGCGGCTCCTTGGCGAGGATCAGGCCGACCTTCGAGCGGTCGGTCGTGGCGAGGCCGTTGGGGGTGTAGTGGATTTGGAAGCGGAGCGTGCTCCCGGCGGGGATCCGCTTCGCCGTGCCTTCCGGATAGACGCTCGGCATGTCGCCGGGGGCGTAGCCGCAGAGGTGGCCGAAGCCATCGGGCCCGCGCCCGCGCGGCTGCCCCGGCGCGTCGACGTAGACGATGATGTGATGGACGATGCCGTGGTCGCCGGGGACCGCCTCGGCCGCCTGCACCCACATGTCTTCCGTGAAGTTCGTCGGCACCGAGACGTTCACGTAGGGCATCGTTCCCTGGGCGGGAATCGTCGTCGGCTCGGGGATCTCGAAGACGAGATCGGGAGTGCCGATCGTCCAGCCCTCGGGAAAGGTCCGTGGCGCCGGAGCCTCCCCCTCGCCGCGTGGCGCTCCGTCGGCGACCCACTTGAGGAGCTTGGCACGCTCGACGGCGGGGAGACGGCGGTCATTGAGAAAATCACCGTGACGCGGATCGGCGTGCCAGGGGGGCATGCGTCGGTTTTCCACCACCTCGCCGAGCATCGCCGAGTGGGCGTAGGCGTCGTCGTAGGAGAGGAGCGAGAAGCCACCCACCTGTCCGGGGCGGTGGCACGATTGGCACCTCGTCTGGAGGATGGCGGCGACGTCGCTCGTCCAGGTGACCGGGCCGTCGAGCGGCGGCGCGGGATCGTGTTCGTCGAGCCAGGCGGCGATCACCGAACTCGCCGGCCGCACCCGTTCGAGGTCGGCGAGCCTCGACTTTTCTGGCGCCACCTTCGTGAGCCGGCATCCCTGCACGGGCGTGGCCTTGGGGTCGATGCGCTTGGGGTTGCCGTCGAGGACGGCGTCGATCGCATCGACGAGCCAGGTGTGGCGTGGCTCGGGGAGCGAGGCGTCGTAGCCATATTGATCGTCGATGGCGCCGCGGTAGCGCATCGTGCCGCGAAGGTCGACGAGGATCGCCTCGTTCGATCGCTCCACCATGACCGCGTCGGCGAGCTTGTTCCCGACGTCGTGGAGGATCGGGATCGCCACCTGCTGTTCCGTGACCCACGCCTTCAGTTCCTCCGCCGTCTCGCCCGCCCCCGAGGCGACGCCGAAGAACAGGACGCCTTTCGCCTCGTAGGCCTTGGAAAGTTCGGCGAGGCGCGGCAGGTATTTGTCGCCGAGCGGGCAGCCGGGGGAGACGAAGACGAGCACGGCAGCTTTCACCTGCCGCATCCCGAGGAGTTGGCCGAAGAGACGGTTGCCCATGGCGAGCCCGTAGAACCAGGTCTCGTCGCCCGTGACGACGTTCGGGAGGCGGAAGTCGCCGACCCGCGTCCCCACGAGCCGATCGACGGCCGGGGAGGGGGAGGCTTCCTCGCCCCGTGCCTGCGGCACCCGGGGGAGGAGTAGTGTGAGGGTGAACGCGACGACAAAGAAGGCAGACGAGGTACGGTGGGCAGGGGAACGCATGGGAAGCTTCCGGTCGGATGCGGTGCGGGAGCAGCGGACTGGCTTCCATCGTAGACGTCGTTGCTGGCCGACGAAATCCCGGGTCCTGGAGCCGGTACCGATTCCGCCGCCTCCCTCCGGCCGGCGTATGATGGGAGCCTGCCCCATGCCCCGGCCGGGGGAGCCCCGGCCCGGTCGAAGAGCCTTTTCATTCCCGCCCCAGGAACCTCCTCCCCATGAAGCCCCGCGAAGTGCTGGCGATGTGCCGTGAGAAGGAGGTCAAGGCGGTCGATCTGCGGTTTGCCGACTTTCTCGGCGCCTGGCAGCACCTCACGATCCCGGTCGGCAAGCTCGAGGAGGACACCTTCGGCGATGGCCTCGGCTTCGACGGCTCGAGCCTCCGCGGCTGGCAGCGTGTGGACGAGAGCGACATGCTCCTCGTCCCCCAGCCCGACACGGCGGTCGTCGATCCGTTCACGGCGCTCCCCACGCTGTCGATGATCTGCAACATCCAGGATCCGATCACTCGCGAGGATTACTCCCGCGACCCGCGCTACGTCGCCCGCAAGGCGGTCAATTATCTGCGCAGCACCGGGATCGCCGACACCTGCTTCATCGGCCCGGAGGCGGAGTTCTTCGTCTTCGACGACGTTCGCTTCGACCAAAACGCCCACGAGGGCTACTACCACGTCGATTCCTCCGAGGCGGAATGGAACCGGGGGCGGAAGGAGGGGCCGAATCTCGGTGGCAAGCTCCGCTTCAAGGAGGGCAATTGCCCGCTCCCGCCCGGCGACCAGATGATGGACCTGCGCAACGAGATGATGCAGGCGATGATCCAGTCGGGGATCGACGTCGAGGCCCAGCATCACGAGGTGGCCACCGCAGGGCAGTGCGAGATCGACATGCGCTACCAGGAACTGGTGCGGATGGCCGATCAGGTTTGTCTCTACAAATACATCGTCAAGAACGTCGCCCGCCGCCACGGGAAGACGGCGACGTTCATGCCGAAGCCGATCCACGGCGACAACGGCTCGGGGATGCACGTCCATCTGTCGCTGTGGCGCGACAGTCAGCCGCTGTTCGCCGGCACCGGCTACGCGGGGCTTTCCGAGATGGCCTTGCTTGCCATCGGCGGCATCCTCCGCCATGCCCCGGCGCTCCTCGCCCTCACCAATCCGACGACGAACAGCTACAAGCGGCTCGTCCCCGGCTACGAGGCGCCGGTGAACCTCGCCTACTCCCAGCGCAACCGCTCCGCGGCCTGCCGGATCCCGATGTACTCGACCAATCCCCGCACGAAGCGGGTCGAGTTTCGCTGCCCCGATCCGACCTGTAACCCCTACTTCGCCTTCTCGGCGATCCTCCTGGCGGCGATCGACGGTATCCAAAACAAGCTCCACCCCGGCGAGCCGCTCGACCGCGACATCTACGATCTCCCGGCGGAGGAGTTCAAGAAGGTGCCGCGGGCGCCGGGGTCGCTCGAGGAGGCGCTTGCGGCCCTCGAGGCCGACCACGACTTCCTCCTCCGGGGAGACGTCTTCACCCCCGACGTCCTCGAGCATTGGGTGAAGCACAAGCGCGAGGAGGAGATCGCCCCGATACGTCTCCGCCCCCACCCGTACGAGTTCTGTCTCTACTACGACGTGTGAGTCGCAGGGGCGTTGCCCGAGAGCGCTTTGGAGGGCCAGTCCTTCGCCGTGCTTCGGCACCGGTGG
>JBIIQL010000030.1:0-13804 GCA_044342095.1 Pirellulales bacterium | reverse complement strand
GAAGGCGTCGGAGGATTGTCCGACGCGCGGTTCCACCGGCGAAAGGAGGAGCATCCGTGTGCCCGGTGGATGGCCGAGGAGCCGCGCGACGGTCTCATCGACGCTCCTCGCCCCGACCGGCACGCCGCATTCCGGGCAGTGCATCTTCCCCAACCGGGCGCCGAGGACGCGGAAGTAGTCGTACATCTCCGTGAGCGTGCCGACCGTCGAGCGGGGCGTACTGCCGGTGGCCCGCTGTTCGATCGCGACGGCCGGCGACAGTCCGTCGATCCGCTCGAAGAGGGGCTTCGGCACCTGGCCGACGAACTGGCGCGCATAGGGGCTCAGGCTCTCGACGTACCGCCGCTGCCCCTCCGCGTAGAGGGTGTCGAAGGCCAGCGACGTCTTCCCCGAACCGCTCGGCCCGCAACAGACGGTCATGGCGCCGCGCGGAATGTCGGCGTCGACCGATTTGAGGTTGTGCTGGGCGGCGCCGCGGACCTCGATCGAAGCGGGGCCTGGATCCCGCGAGGCGGCCGTGATCCGCGCGAGGGTGTCGCGCTCGAGGGCCGCCGGATCGACGGCGGCACGCCGCCGCGGCGCCCGGCGTGGCGGCGGCGCCGCGGCACCGGCGGCGAGGATTGCCTTCAGGGCGATGCCGGTCTGCGATCCCTTCGCCCGAGCCACCTTTTCCGGAGTTCCCTCGGCGACGATCCGTCCCCCGCCGGAGCCCCCCTCGGGGCCGAGGTCGATCACCCAGTCGGCCCGTTTCACGACGTCGAGATTGTGCTCGACGACGAGGACGGTGTTGCCGGCGTCGACGAGCCGCTCGAGGACGACGAGGAGTTGGCGGACGTCGGCCATGTGGAGCCCGGTCGTCGGCTCGTCGAGGATGTAGAGCGTTCGTCCCGTCGATCGCTTGGCGAGCTCGCGGGAGAGCTTCACTCGCTGGGCCTCGCCCCCGGAGAGCGTCGGGGAAGGTTGGCCGAGGTGGAGGTAGTCGAGGCCGACGTCGCAGAGCGTCTCGAGCTTGCGGGCGATGTCGGGGGCATCGGCGAACAGGGTCCGGGCGTCGCCGATTTCCATGCCGAGGAGGTCGGCGACGTTCTTCCCCTTCCAGCGCACCTCGAGGGTGTCGCGGGAGAATCTCGCGCCGCCACAGGTCTCGCAGGTCACCCAGACATCGGCGAGGAAGTCCATGTCGAGCCGCACCGAGCCGTTCCCCTCGCAGGCCTCGCACCGCCCCCCGGCGACGTTGAAGCTGAAGCGGCCCGCCTTCCAGCCGCGCGTCTTCGAATCGGGGAGCATCGTGAGGAGGTTGCGGATGTCGTCCCACACCTTCACGTAGGTCGCCGGGTTGCTCCGCGGCGTGCGGCCGATCGGCGACTGATCGATGACGATCACCTTGTCGAGCTCGTCGGCTCCGACAAGCGCGGTGAACTCCCCCGGCCGCGCCGCCTCGCTGCCGAGCTTCTCGCGGAGGGCGGGCTCGAGGACGTCGCCGACGAGTGAGCTCTTTCCGCTCCCCGAGACGCCGGTGACGCAGACGAGGAGCCCGAGGGGAATCTCCACGTCGACGCCGCGAAGGTTGTTGTGCCGCACCCCCTCCATCCGCAGCCGCCGTTCGCCGCGCGGCCGGCGGGTGGCGGGGATCTCGATCCGGTCGCGTCCTGCGAGGAACGCCCCGGTGATACTCCGTGGACTCGCCGCCACGTCGTCGGGGGTTCCCGCCGCCACCACCTCGCCGCCCCGCTTCCCCGGCCCGGGGCCGAAGTCGACCACCCAGTCGGCGGCCCGGATCGTCTCCTCGTCGTGCTCGACGACGACGACGGTGTTCCCCTTGTCGCGGAGCGCCTCGAGGGCCCCGAGGAGGCGGGTGTTGTCGCGCGGATGGAGGCCGATGGAAGGCTCGTCGAGGACATAGAGCACCCCTGAGAGCCCCGAGCCGATCTGCGCGGCCAGACGGATCCGCTGGCTCTCGCCGCCGGAGAGCGTCGGGGCCTTGCGGTCGAGGGCGAGATAGCCGAGGCCGACCTGATCGAGGAAATCGAGCCGGGAACGGATCTCCTTGAGGAGCTCCGTGGCGATCACCCCCTGCGTCGCGTCGAGCGTGAGATCGGAGAGGAACTCTCGCGCGTCGGAGATCGGGAGGCCGCAGAGCCGGTCGAGTGACAGCTCTGGCCCGTGCGCCGCCCGGGCCGGCTTCGACGCGGTGGTGATCCGGACGGCTCGGGCCTGCGGCGAGAGCCGGGCCCCCTGGCAGCCGTGGCAGGGGGTGATCCGCATGAGCTTCTCGAGCATCCGCCGGAGAATCCCGCTCTTGGCGTTCCGCCACCGATTGCCGAGCATCGAGAGGATCCCCTCGAACCGTGTCTTCGCCCCTCGCTCGGCCTTGCCGCGCTTCCAGGCCAGACGGATCTCCTCGAGACCCGTTCCCTCGAGCCAGATCCGGCGCTGCAGCGGCGTGAGATCCTCCCACGGGGTGTCGAGGAGGGTGCCGGCGGGGAGCTTGCGCTTCGCTTCGGCGTGGGCGGCGACCCCCGTGAACAGGCGCCGCATCCAGCGCGGCATGTCGCGGAAGCTCCCCAGGATCCCCAGGGCTCCCTTGCGGAGCGACTTGCCCGGTTCGGTGACGAGCTTGTCGGGATCGATACCGTAGATCTCGCCGAGCCCTTCGCAGGCCGGGCAGGCACCCTGCGGGCTGTTGAAGCTGAACAGCTGCGGCTCGGGGGTGGCGTAGCTCACGCCGCAGGCGGTGCAGGCGTAGCGGCTGGAGAGGACGAGCTCGTCGGACACCGCTTGGGCCGGTCGATCGGCCGCTTCGTTGTCGTCGTCATCGCCGGTCTTTCGCTTCGCCTTCTTTTTCCGCGGCGCTGTCGGCGCGGCGGCGGGGGTGGAATCTCCCTCCGGCTCCGCCGCCACGATCACCATTCCCCCGCCGGTGCGGAGCGCGAGTTCGACCGCCTCGGCGAGCCGGCTGCGGGTCGAGTCTCCCGGTACGAGCCGGTCGACGACGACCTCGATCGTGTGCTTGAGGAGCTTCTCGAGCGGTGGTGGATCTTCGACGCGGACGACACGGCCGTCGACGCGGGCCCTGGTGAAACCCTGGCGGACGAGGTCGGTGAACAGATCGCGGTGCTCTCCCTTCGCGTCGCGCACCAGCGGCGCGAGCACGAGGATCCTCCGCCCGCCACGCTGAGCGACGATTCGCTCGACGATCGCGTCGCGCGGCTGGGCCTCGAGAACGCCGTCGCACTCGGGGCAGTGGGCGCGTCCGACACGCGCGTAGAGCACGCGGAGGAAATCGTGGATCTCGGTCATCGTCGCCACCGTCGAGCGCGGGTTTGTGCCGGCCGACTTTTGCGCGATGGAGATCGAAGGGGAGAGGCCGGTGACGCTGTCGACGTCGGGACGTGGCAGTTGGCCGAGGAACTGGCGGGCGAAGGTGGAGAGGCTCTCCACATAGCGCCGCTGCCCCTCGGCATAGAGCGTGTCGAAGGCCAGGCTCGATTTCCCCGACCCGCTCACCCCGGAGAGGCAGACCAACCGGCCGCGGGGGATCCCGACGGTGACGTCGCGGAGGTTGTGCTCGCGGGCACCGCGGACCACGATCGGGGGAACGTGCATGGCTGGAGGCCGGGGGGATGGCGGGGAAAACCGGGGGACGGGCGCCATTGTAGCGCCCCCGGACCGGCAGGCTGGACATCGCCTCCGGGCTGCCATACCATCGGATTCCCTGGTGGGCGTCTCCGCGGAGCCGCCCGCCGACGACGGGGCGGTAGCTCAACTGGGAGAGCGCGGCGTTCGCAATGCCGAGGTTGGGAGTTCGATCCTCCTCCGCTCCACTGCAGCAACTCTGAGAAGGGCGGGGCTGCGAAGGTCAGGCTCGTTCGGGTCAGGCTCGTTCAGGTCAACAGTCCACCAGGTCCAGCGCGTGCCCGGGGGCAGCGCTCGGGCTTCGGGCTGGGATTCGCTCCATGGCCACCTCGGCTGATCCTTCCGCCGATCTCATGCTCCGCGTTCAGGCCGGCGATGCCGAAGCCTTCGAGCAACTCGTCACGCTCTGGCAGGACCGGCTCGTGACGCTCTTTCTCCACCACACCGGCGATCATTCCACCGCCGAGGATCTGGCCCAGGAGGTCTTTCTCCGCGTCTACCGGGCGCGGGAGGGATACCGGCCGACGGCGAAGTTCTCCACCTGGATCCACACGATCGCCAATAACGTGGCCAGCGATCTCCGGCAACGGGCCTACCGGCGGATGGAGCACGGGGTCGCTCCGTCGACGTCGTCGTCGTCGAGTGCCGTCGGCCTGGAGCAGATCGCCGTCGCGGCCAGCGGCGAGCGTCCCGCCCGCGAGGCCGATCGGCAGGAACTCCAATCGGTGGTTCGTGATGCGATCTCCTCCCTCAACGACAACCAGCGGATGGCCGTGCTGTTGGCGAAGTTCGAGCATTGTTCCTACGAGGAGATCGCGACCGCGATGGGATTGTCGGTCCCCGCCGTGAAGTCGCTCCTCTTTCGGGCCCGGGACCAACTCCGCGCCACGCTCGAGTCGTATCAGCGCGACGGCGTCCGCGCCCCGGCCACGGGGGAGGCCGGCGGAGCGGCACCATGAGCCGTTCTGCCGTGACACCAGCCGACGGCGGCCCCTCAGGCCGGCCGGGGAACGACGAGCCCGCGGACGATCCACTCGACGACATCCGCCTCCTCCTCGACGGCCTCGCTCCTGCCGCCGCGCCGTCGAGCCTGGCCTCGACGACGATCGAGATGGCCGCCGTCTCGGCCTCGGGTCGCAGCGTCCCCAGGACCAAACCGAGCCGGAGAACGCGGGTGCGGTCGTGGTGGGGGCCGGTGGGGTGCGTCCTCGGGGCGCTCGGGATCGGGCTGGTCATCGGCAGGGCCACGACCACCGACCCCGACGAGCGGATCCTCGAGTATCTCCCCGTCGTGGAGCACCTTGGCGTCCTCCAGGAGGCGGGCTCGGTGGCGTTTCTCAAGTCGGTGGCCGAACGCGACTACCCGCCGCCGCGTCGCTTCCCCTTCGGCCGCCCCCCCGAAGAGCGTCCGGCAGACGGCGAGGCACGCCCCGACTCGCCCCAGGCTGCGGCGGACGAGGAAGACGATTGGCCGCAGTTCAACGAGACGCTCGAGGCCCTCCAGGAAGGGCCGTTCGGCCCCGAGACTCCAGCCAGCGAAATCGACGCGCGGCGCGAGCGTGTCGCAGACATCGACGCCGAGTCGCGCCGCCGGCTTTCCGATGCGGCGAAGACGTTCCAGGAGTTGCCGCTCGCCGAGCGTCACGATCTCATCGAACTCGCCAGGGCCCTGGGGGAAGGGGATCCCGAGGGGGAACTCGGCACGCTCGTCGATGCGGCCCGATCGTGGCACCGCTGGCTCGGCTGGCGCGATCCGGCCGATCGCCATGCGGTCGTGGCGCTGGAGTCGCATGAGCGGCTGGAATGGCTCGACCGCTATGCCCGCTTCAATGCCCGGTCGAGGTTTCCGCCGGGTCCGCCGGGTCGCGGAGACTCTGCTCCGCCGTCAGGGCGGGGCTGGCCCGGTGGCTTCGGTTTCGGCGGAGATCGACCGGGATCGATGCGCGGCAACCGCAACGGCTCGGAGGAACGGGGGCGTGGAGCCGGGCCTCGTCAGCCAAAGACGGACGGCCAGCCATCAGAGGATGGCCCCGTCACGGTGCCCCCTGGGGACGCTCCGGAATCACCGTGACGATCCGTTCCCGGAGGAACGACGCGAGCCGGGCATTGAAGGCGGCCGGATCCTCCATCGGCGTCATGTGGCCGCAGCCGGGAACCGTCACGAGATCCGCTCCATCGATGACTGCTGCCGCGCGCTCGAGGCACTCCGGCGGTGTGATCAGGTCGTCCGCACCGACGACGAGGAGCGTCGGCAGGACAAACCGGGCGGCGGCGGAGGTCATGTCGGGGCGATCGCCGAGCGCTCCCAGGGCCGTGCGGATCGTGGCCACGTTCGTCCGTTCGATCGTGCCGCGGAGGCAGTCCTCGATCCCCCGGCGATCGAGGCCCGGGCCCCGCGCGAGGAGGCGGGGAACCATCGCTTCGGCGGCGATCCTGGCCCCCAGTCGGCCGACGCGTTCGGAGAGGTCGACGCGGCCGGCGCGGGCTTCCGGGGTGTCGGCTTCGAGCTTCGTGTCGACGAGCACGAGCCCGCGGAGGCGGGCCGGGTGCCGGGCGGCGAGATGCTGGGCCACGTAGCCCCCCATCGACAGGCCGCAGGCGACGACCGGCTCCCCGCACCCGAGGGCGTCGAGGATTGCCACCACCTCGTCGGCCATCGCCGCGATCGACGACGACGTCGGCCCGTCGCTACCGCCGAATCCGGCTAGGTCGGGAACGATGAGCCGGGCGACTCCGTCGAGGATTCCACCCGGTGCCACGAGCGCCCACTGCCCGTCCCACATCGAATGATCGAGCGGGAAGCCGTGGAGGAGAATGAGCGGGACCCCGGTCCCTGCCTGCCGGACGGCGATCCGCCGACCCTGTGAAATCTCCACCAGCCGCGCTTCCGGCGCCTGGCTGGTCGCTGCGGGGGAACACTCGGTCATGGCTTCTCGGCCGCTTTCGCCGCCATCGCCTCGAAGCGCTCGAGCGTCTTGCGGATCGTGCGGTTGTGAGGTTCGTGGCGGACCGCCAGGCTCTGCCAGCGGACGGCGCCGGCGAGGTCACCGGCCGCGGCCCGGCAATGGGCGAGGGTGTCGAGGTAGCTCGAATTGTCGAACGCCGTCACGAGCGATTGCTTGGAGTAACGCGTCGCCTTCTCCGCATCCCCCTCGGTATTGGCGACGAGCCAGGCATATTCGTTGTAGCCGGTGGGGTCGTCGGGAACGGCCTGGATCTCGTTCTCGATCTGCCGCAGGGCTTCGTTGATGCGGCGGACGGCGTCGGATCGCTGGTCGGGCGTGTTGTCGGGCAAGCGGTAGAGGGCGATGAGGGAGTCGACATCCTTGCCGAGGGAGCGGAGGGCGGCCTCGACCAGACGGCGCCGTTCCGCGGCATCTCCCCGGGCCGCCGCAGCGCACGAGGCGAAGAAATCCCCCCGGGCGCGGACGCCCCGCTCGTCGCGACCGAGTTGGGCGAGTTGCTGTTCCAGGTTGAAATCGCGCCGGGCAGGGTTCGGTCCGACGAGGCGTCCGAGGGCTGCGGCCGCCTCGTCCTCACGCTCGAGTTCGTGGAGGTATTCGGCGGCGGTGATCACCGTCTGGCAGTAGTCGAAGGGCAGCGACTGCGGATCGTCGAGCACGGCGTTGTAGGCGCGCAGAGCCCACTCGGTGCATCCCCACCGCGCCTGGAACGCGCCCGACTGCATCATGAGCCGGCCGTTGCGCCCGCCCCCCGGGGCCTTGATGGCGGCGAAGGCGGCGTCGGCGAGGGCCGTGGCCCGGGCGAGATCCCCGCGGGCCCGTTCCGCGGCGGCGGCGGCGCAGGCCACGATCGGATGGGCCGTGAGGAGATCGGGACGGGCGTCATGGATCTGGTCGACGATTCCCGGGATGCCGAGATTCGTGCCCCAGGTGAGCGTATCGATCGTCGGAGCGACGAGCTGGGCGGCGGGCAGGCCTTCCCATTGGGCGGCGAGCAACGCCTTCGCCACCGCGATTGCCTCGTCCTTGCGGCCGGCAGCGAGGAGCATGCCGATCCGCGTGCGGGCGAAGATTCTCCCGACCTCCGTCAAATCCCCGCCCGAGCTTGTCTCCTCGTCGTCCTCTGCGACGCCGTCGGCAGCTTCCCGCCGCGAGCCGTGGTCGCCGTCGGTTCGCTCGAGGTGCGTCAGGGCGGTCGCTGCCGCGGCGAGCGCTTCGTCCCGCGCTGCCGGTGTTGTCGCCGCTGAGAAATCGATGACGGCCCGCGCGAAGGCCGCGGCCGGCCTGGCGCTCGACCCCAGCCCGGTGACAGCACGGGCGGCGATCGTCGGCCACCATCGGTCGTCGGCCTGCCACTCGCGCACGAGCAGCGCCGCAGCCACGCGCGATCCCTCCGGCGAGCGCTCGAGGCGGATGATCCGCGCCAGGGCCTCGATGCCGGCGTCGTCGTCGACGCGGAGGAGACGATGCATGACCCGGACACGCTGCGCGAAGTCACGCTGCTTGTACGACTCGAGGAGCCGCGTCACCTCCGGGGGATCGTGCGGCATGCCGAGGGGGATCGTGTCGACGAGCCATCGGGCCCGCAGCGCCACTTCGAGATCGCGGTCGAGTTCGGCGGCTGCCAGGAGGGCATCGACCGCCGCCGGGCCGATGGCTTTGAGTTCAGCCGAGGCTGTCTCCCGGGCTTGGAAGTCGGCATCCCCCAGCCTGGCGATGAGCGAGGCGATCGCCTCCGGGGAGGGTTCGGCGGGAGGAACGCTCGTCGTCCCCGCGATGACCGACCCGAGATGGAGGATCAGCGAGCCGAGCAACCACCCGGCAGGGATGCCCGATCGCCTGGTTGCGTGATGCATCGTGGCACCGTGGGGGAGGGGGACGGTGAGGGGCATGGTCTGCAATCCTTCCGCGAGCCACCGTCGCCCGAGGCGAAGGGCTGGCTCAGGTCGCGTCGGGTTCGATGCCCAGGTCACGGATCGTGACGATGGCATCGAGGGGGATGCCGCGGGCGGCGAGGGTGTCGCCGGCTCCGGCGAGCCTGTCGATGACGGTGACGACGCGTTCCACGACGAGGCCGAACTCGATCGCCCGGTCGATCGCCAAGATCGAGGATCCCCCGGTGGTGGTCACGTCCTCGACGATCACCACCTTCTCACCGGGGACGACCGGCCCCTCGATGTAGCGCTTCGTGCCATGGTCCTTCGGCTCCTTGCGGACCATGAACCCGCGCAGGTCGAGCCCGGCGACCCCGGCCATCGTGACGACGGCGCTGGTCACCGGATCGGCACCGATCGACATCCCCCCGACGGCGGCCGGGAGGGGGCCGTGCCCCCGGAGGATTTCGAGGATCGCCCGGCCGACGAGCATCGAGCCGCGGGCATCGAGGATCACCTGCTTGGCGTCGAGATAAAAGCTCGCCTCCCGGCCGGAGGCGAGGCGAAACGTCCCGCGACGGAGGGCCTTGGCGGTGATGAGGGGGACCAGTTCGGCGACGATTTGTGAGCGGGTTGTGTTCATCCCGGAAGTATAAGCGGTGTCGGGACGGCGGGGGTGGCCCCGATTTTTTGACTCCGCCGGCGATGCCCATAGAATTCGTCGGTTGTCGCTCTCCGGCTCTCGAGGACGGTCATGCCATTCATCGCCGCGACACCCGAGGGAGAGTGGACAGGCTCGTTCCCGGTCCGCCTCCACCCCGCTCGCCGGCTGGAGCGGCGCGCGGCCTCCCGAGGGACCGTCGCTGTGACGCAGTGGACGCGCTGGACCTTGACCCCCTGGACCTTGACCCCTTGGACCTCGCGACTCTGGACCTTCTCGCTCGCTCTGTTCGCGGCGCTGGGCGCGGGGGCTGGCGACGCAGCGGGGGCCGACCCTCCCCCCGATCCGGCGCAGGCCGAGGCCAAAGACGCAGGCGCCGTCGCGCCGCGCGACGTTCCCGTGGTGGTCGTTCCGCTCCGCCTGCCGATCACCGGCACCCGCGACACGCAGGTCGAGGGAACGGTTCTCCGCAATCTCGATCGACTCCTCGCCCGCCCCGGCGAGCGCGGCGTGCTCGTGTTCCGGTTCGATGGGGCCGACGAGCCGGGAGGAGGGGCGAGCGATTTTGGTCGATCGCTGGCACTGGCGAGATTCCTCGCTGACCCGCGACTCTCCGGCGTGAAGACGGTGGCCTGGCTCCCGGCAGGGGCCCGCGGGCATGCGGTGCTCGTGGCGCTGGCCTGTGAGGAAATCGTGCTCGCCCCCGATGCCGTCTTCGGCCCGGCGAACAGCGACGAGCCGTTCATCGATGACGCCATGCGTGCGGTCTATGCCCAGGTGGCCGCCCGACGGAAAACAGCCCCTCCGGCGCTCGCCCAAGCCCTCCTCGATCCCCAGGCGCGGGTGGTGCGCGTGGCCACCGGCGATGGCGACCAGATCGTGACGGCAGCCGAGGTGCCTGCCCTCCGTGAAGCGGCCGCGGTCCTCGACGAAGAGGAGATCGGCCCGGTGCCCCTGGCCCTCTCGGGCCGGCGGGCGCGGGAGTTGGGGGTGGCACGGGCGCTGGCGCGGACGCCCGCCGAGGTGGCGCGGAGTCTCGGCCTCGGCGAGACGGCGCTCGAGGCCGATCCGACCCTCGACGGTGGCTGGAAGGGGGTGCAGGTCGTCCTCTCCGGCGTGATCACTTCCGACCTCGTCGCCCGCACGCGGGCACGGATCGAAGAGGCGATCGCCTCCGGACGGAACTTTGTCTGCCTGCGGATCGACAGCCCCGGGGGCGAGCCGGAGCAGAGCCTCGTCCTCGCGGCCTATCTTGCGAGCCTCGATGCCACGCGGGTCCGCACCGTCGCCTGGGTGCCCCGCGAGGCCCGGGGCGACGCAGCGCTGGTCGCCACGGCGTGCGACGAACTGGTCATGGGGGCCGCGGCCGTTCTCGGCGGCGAGGGGGCCGCGGCGATCGACGGACGCTGGGCCGAGGCGATCACGGTGGCGTGGCGCGAGGGGGTGGCAAAGAAGCGGGATCGGTCCTGGTCGCTGCCGGTGGCGCTGGTGGCTCCGGGGCTCGCCGTTCGCCAGGCGACCCGGGCCGCGACGGGACGCGTCGGCTACTTCTGCGACGAGGAGTTTGACCGGCTCGACGATCGCGACGCCTGGCAACTCGGGGCCCAGGTCGGCGTCGGTCCGTTGGTTCTCAATGGCAAGGCGGCTGAATCACTCGGCCTGGCGGCTCATGTCGTCGAAGGCTTCGACGGCGTGGCCCGGGCGTACGGAGTCGAGGGGGATGTCGCCCTCGCCGCACCGGGCTGGGCCGACACGCTCCTCGACGCCCTCGCCAGCCCCGGCATCGCCTGGCTCCTCCTCCTCATTGGCGGCGCGGGGCTCTACATCGAGCTTCACACCCCTGGCATCGGTTTCGGGGGCTTCATCGCGATGGTGGCGTTCATCATCTATTTCTGGAGCAGCCATCTCCACGGCACGAGTGGATGGCTCGAGGTGATGCTGTTCCTCGCCGGCCTGATCTGTCTGGCGGCGGAGATCTTCGTGCTCCCCGGATTCGGCGTCCTCGGCCTCGGCGGTGGCCTGCTCATGGTGGCGTCGCTCATCCTCGCGAGCCAATCGTTCGTTCTCCCCACCAACGCCTACCAGTTCCGGCAGCTCCAGTGGTCGCTCCTCGGCATCCTTGGCGCCGCCATCGGCGTCACGATCCTCGCCGTCGTCGCCCGGCGCTGGCTCCCCGAGTCGCGTCTCTTCCGGCACGTGCTCCTCGCTCCCCCTGGTGACGCTGCGATCGATCTCGTCGACGATCCTCTCGAGGCCCTCGTCGGCCTCGAAGGGGAGACGACGTCGCGGCTCGCTCCCGCCGGCAAGGCGCGGATCGGCGGCGAGATCCACGACGTCTCCAGCGACGGGCAACTCGTCGAGCCGGGGATGCCGGTGGAGGTGGTGGCGATCCGCGGTGGCAGGGTGCTCGTGCGGGCCATCGGTGCCGGGCAGCGGGGGACGCACGGATGAGTCCGGTCGTCTGGGTGGCCGCCCTGTTCCTCGTTGGCATCGGCGTGATCGTGCTCGAGGTCTTCGTCCCTTCCGGCGGCGTTCTCGGCTTCGTCAGCCTGGCGGCGATCATCGCCGCGATCGCGACGGCCTTCCTCGAACTCGGCGTCGGCGCCGGCACCGCAATGATCGCGCTCTCGGTCGTCGTCGTGCCGGTGATCCTCGGCCTGGCATTCCGCTGGTTCCCGGAAACGCCCCTTGGACGGCGCGTCCTCCCCGCCCCTCCGGAGCCGGCCGACGTCGTGCCCGACGCACCGCGGCGGCGGCGGGCCCGCGATCTCGTCGGTCACCAGGGGCGGACCACGAGCGACCTCCTCCCCTGGGGCACGGTCGAGGTGGGGAGCGAGACGCTCGACGGCATGAGCGAAGGGGGGCCGATCGACGCCGGCTGCGAGATCGTCGTCGTGGCGGCCCAGGGGGCGGCGGTAGTGGTGCGTCCGGCCCCGGTCACGGCCCCGCCGAAGCTCGGGCCGGGGGAGCACGGGGACGGGATGGAGCGGGCGGTCGAACCGGTAAAACCGGCAGCCCCGGAAGCCCCCCGGCTCTCGCCGACCCTCGAGAACTTCACCTTCGAGTCATTCAAGCCCCCCGACGCTTGACTCTCGGCTGACGCGGAACAACGCTGGGCTTGTCCGTTCCGCGGCCCCGTGGCCCCGTCCCGGATCAGCGCCCCCGTCCGGAGCCACCGATGCCCCAGCTGCCGCCGTTCGTCCTGCCGGTCGTCCTCCTCGTTCTCCTCTTGGTCGGGCTCGGCATCGCCGCCATGCTCGCCCGCTACCTACGGCTCTGGCTGCAGTCGTATGCGTCGAGCGCCGGCATCGGCCTGTTTGACCTCGTCGCCATGAGCTTCAAGAAGGTCAACCCGAACGTCATCGTCCGCAGCAAGATCATGGCGGTGCAAGCCGGGCTCGGCGATGCCAGCGGGATCACGCGCCAGGCGCTCGAGGAGCACTCGATGGCCGGCGGCCGCGTCCCCCTCGTCGTCCAGGCGCTCATCGCCGCCAACAAGGCGAAGATCAAGGAACTCAATTGGAAACTGGCGACGGCGATCGACCTGGCCGGGCGTGACGTCCGCGAGGCGGTGCAGACGAGCGTCTATCCGAAGGTCATCGATTGCCCCGGCCGGAACAGCGGCCGCGAGACGCTCGATGCGGTCGCGAAGGACGGCATCCAATTGAAGGTTCGGGCCCGCGTGACGGTGCGGACGAATCTCAATCAGCTCATCGGCGGTGCCACCGAGGAGACGATCGTCGCCCGCGTCGGCGAGGGGATCGTCTCGGCGATCGGCTCGGCCGAACGTTACACGAGCGTCCTCGAGAATCCCGATGTGATCTCGAAGACGGTGCTCGCCCGCCGCCTCGATTCCAACACCGCCTTCGAGATCGTCTCGATCGACATCGCCGACATCGACGTCGGGGCGAACATCGGCGCCCGCCTCCAGGCCGACCGGGCCGAGGCCGACACCCGCGTCGCCCGGGCGAACGCCGAAGGGCGCCGGGCGATGGCGGTCGCGAAGGAACAGGAGATGATCGCCGGGATCGAGGAGAGCCGGGCGCAGTTGGTGGAGTCGGAGGCGGAGGTGCCGCGGGCGATCGCCGATTCGCTCGCCAGCGGTGGGCTCGGGATCGTCGACTACTACAAGATCCGTAACCTTCAGGCCGACACCGACATGCGCCGGACGATCGCCGGCGTCGGTAATGGGCCGGCTACCGCGACGCATGCCGTTCCTTCCGGGCAGTGATTCGGCGCCGATCGCCCTCCGTCCACTTTCCCCTCCGGAACCAGCCCCGATGCTCGAACTCCCCTCGGTCGCGTGCGTGGTGCTGCCGCTGGCCGCGAACGATTGGCTCGAGGGGCTGATTCCGTTTTTGTTCTTCGTGATCTGGATCGTGTCGCAGGTCGTGGGGGTCGTGCGGCGCATCGGCGGAGGGGGGAAGATCCCGGGAGGGGATGGTCCGAATCCCGGCAGGCCGGTCGGGCCGGCGCCCGGTGAGGTGCGGGAGGTGCTGCCGCCGGTCGTCCCCGTTGGCGAGCGGGATCGCCGGGCCGCCCAAGAGGATCTCCAACGTCAGATCGAGGCTTTCAGGCGTGGTCAGGCGGAAGGGGGCGATCGTGATCCCCCACGGCGCCCGCCGGCCAATCCGCCGGCGCTCCCCAAGCCCTCGCCGCGGCGCGAGCCG
>JBIIQL010000402.1:0-4069 GCA_044342095.1 Pirellulales bacterium | reverse complement strand
CATCGAGTCGGGCGTGGCCTCGCCGATCTTCGGGATCAACGACGACGTGATCGGCGTCCTCTATGGCGTCCGGACGACCCAGGGGCTCGTCGCCCGGGGCCCGATCACGCCGCTGGAAGCGCAGCTGGTGCAACTCCTCGCCGGATCGGTGGGCGCGACGCTCGCACGCTCGACGGCGAGCCAGTCGCGGGCGACCTTCGAGCAATTCTTCACCCGCGAGCTTTCCGAACAACTCGCCCTCCGCCCCAACCTCCTCGACGGCCATGACGCCGACGTCTCGATCCTGTTTTGCGATATCCGCGGCTTCAGCCGAATCAGCGAACGGCTCGGCCCGGCCGGGACAATGGACTGGATCGGGGACGTGATGGGGGAGCTTTCCGATTGCGTCCTGGCTCACACCGGCGTCCTCGTCGATTACATCGGCGACGAATTGATCGCGATGTGGGGGGCGCCGGTCGACCAGCCCGACCATGCCACGCTCGCCGCCAGGGCGGCCGTCGACATGCTCGCCGCGGTGCCACGGATCAACGAGCGCTGGGCGGCGACGCTCGGCGAGACGATGGATCTCGGCATCGGCATCAACTCCGGTGTCGCCCGGGTGGGAAACACCGGCTCACGGCACAAGTTCAAATACGGCCCCCTCGGTAACACCGTCAATCTGGCCAGCCGGGTCCAGGGGGCGACGAAGTATGTCCGCTCGCGGATCCTCGTGACCGACGCGACGCGCTCCCGGATGGGCGCGGGCTTCGCGAGCCGGCGGGTGTGTCAGGTGCGCGTCGTCAACATCGCCGAGCCGGTCGTCCTCCATGAACTCGGCCGGACCGACGACGCCGGCTGGGGCGAGCTCCAGCAGGCCTACGAGGGGGCGCTGGCAGCCTTCGAAAACCGCGACTTCCACGGGGCTGCCCATCTCCTCGGTGGCCTCCTCCAGACCCGCCCCGACGACGGCCCGAGCCTGCTGCTCCTTTCCCGGGTCGCCAATTGCCTCGTGTCGACCGACCGGGATTTCAATCCCTGCTGGGACCTTCCGGGCAAGTGACACCGTGGGGTGCCGCGGCTACTCCAGGCCGTAGGCGCCGGCCATCGGCAGATCGATCCCCGACCGGCTGGCGAACTGCGTCCGCGACAGGAAGCGGGGCTCGAGGTTGAACGTCACGCCGACGTTGTTGCGGCTGTAGTCGACGTTGAAGCCGAACGTCATCAGGAACGACTCGCCGATCCGGGTGAGCTGGAAATTCTGTCCGATGTTCATGCCGCGGAGATTGAGCGCCGTGCCGAAGGAACTCGCCCACTTGGGGCTCATCCGGTAGGTGTACGACCCGACGAGCACGCTGGCATCGATCGGACCTCCGAACTCGTTGAAGCCGATGTAGAAGCTCCCCCGCGGCGTCCGGTTGAGGAGCGCGCCGACGGTGTAGAGCTGCTGACCGCCGTTGAAAAAGTCGACGTCGGCGGTCGAGAGGACGGTCGTCCGGTCGCCGACGTGCCAGCGGAAGTCGTACTGCCAAAGCCCCATCAATTGGCCGAAGTTCTGCCCGGTGGTCGGGAACAGCTCTCCGTCGATGTCGAGCGTGATCCAGTCGATGATCCGCCGGTTGCCGGCGGGCCCGCGCTTCGTCTGCCACCGCTGCCGCGCGGCGAGCCGGAAGGCGGTGAGATCCTGGGCGATCTCCGTCGGACCGGTCACCCAGCTCCCCATGCCGCGACGGACGAGGTAGGAGCGGGGGTCGTACTTGCCGTCCGGGCCGAACACGGTCGAGGAGGGGAGCGGCGTCGGCTGCCCCGGGATGGCTCCGTAATCCCAGTAGGGGATGTTGCGGCGGTATTGATTGATGGTGTCGTCGTCGATCTGGTCGTACAGCGGCAGCTGGTTCATGTCCTGCGAGCTGTTGGCGTAGGAGAACTCCCCCTCGAACACCACCTTGTGGGCAAGGCCGTGAACGTTCCACAGTTGGCTCTCGACGGAATTGTCCGCCGACCACATCGGCACGCTCGAGCGGATCCCCACCTGGCCATAGGCACGATCGAGGGGCGACTGCGTCAGATCCTGCCCCCAGTGGGCAAGCTCGCCGAGGGCGTAGGGAACGATCTTCACCACCCCCGCCTGGAACGGCAGATCGAGCTCATGCCGGGTCGAGAACCGCTCGCCGATGACGTTGTTCTCGTACGGCAGCGTCGTCCAGTACTGCAGTCCCTGGCCGGCCGTCGGCGTCTGGGGGAGATTCTGCCGCGCGTAGGCCAGCCCGCTGTGCTCGTACCAGGTGACCGCGTCGCGGAGCAGCGGCTGCCCTAGGTAATAGTGGTCGAGCCGCGGCCACCATTCCGTCTGCGTGAAGAACGGATCGACGCGGACGCTCGTGAGGAGGCGCAGCTCCCGGTTGTCCACGGGGCGGCGGAGGTCGAACCACGTCCGCTGTTCGTAGCCTTCTTCCCACTCCGCCTCGTAGTACTCCTCGAGGAAGTTCATGTCGCTGATCCAGCCGGCCGCGCCGCGGGCCTGCCAGCCGCCGGCGAAGTCCTGTCGGTGACGCCAAAAAGAGCGTCCGCGGAAGGCGTTGGGATAGGTGAAGTCGCGGCGATAGAGCCCGAGGTTGTCGATCCCGCTGTCACCGATGATCCAGGCATCGAGGACGCCGTTGGCCGGCGAGCCGAGCCCAAGGAAGTCGGGGCGGTTGTAGAGGAGCGACGTTCCGCCGCCGACGCCGCGGTAGCTGAGGTAGTCGACGTCGAAATCCCAGTCGACGCCGTCCGGTGGCCGCCGCCAGCCGAAGACCTGGAAGGCATCCCAACTCGTCAGCAACTGCGTGCCGAAGATGCGGTCGTTCTTCACCTGGACGTTGTTGATGTAGAAGGTGGGCTTCTTGGCATTCGTCGCCAGCACCGGCCACCACAGCACCGGCACGTTGCCGAGCGTCACGGTGTTGCCCCGGCTGGTGACGAACTGCTGATGCTCGAGCACGGGCTCTCCGGTCACAGCATCGATCATCGGCTGGCCGTCGCCCCCCGCCAGCGGCACCTGCTCGTCGGTGAACTCGAGTTCCCGGGAGCGGAACTCCCACGTCGGCACCCCGAGGCGGCTCGAGGTGAGGCCGGTCCGCTGGGCAACGAATCGGCTCCGATCGACCTGGCGGATGACGTCGGCGCGGAGCCGGACGAGCCCGGCATAGTTGTCGACAGGGGTGAGCACCGTGGCGCCGGTGATGACCCCCGAGGAGCGGGGTACGTCATAGAACATGCTCATCGCCTCGACGACGCGCTGTCCCTGACGGAAGACGACGTTCCCCTCGAGGTAGAGCTCCAGCGGCGCGTCGGCCGACTGCGCTGCATTGCCATCGAGATCGGGCTGGGTGCCGCTCCGCGTCCAGATGACGACCCGGTCGGCGGCGATGTCGAGCGGGCCAGCCGGATCGACGCCGTCGATGACGAGGTTGACCCCCGACGTGATCACCGCCACCCATTCGCCGCCGGTGGGGCTGGGGAACCAGCGGATCGAGAGCGGGACGCTCGACCGCGGAAAGGCACGGAGCCGGCGGGCCGGCGCGGCCACGGCCACCGTCGGCGGGGCGGGGGCGGCGAACTCGCTGAACTGCGCCAGATCGTTGCCGCGATCACGATCGACGAATTGCACCTGCTCGACGCCGCCGGCCGCGGTGTCATCGCCCCCGACCGCCGGGCGGACCGGCGCGGCGACGTCGGCGACGGCTTCGTAGACCGGCGGCGTGCCCGACGGCGGCACGACGCTGGCGAACTGGAGCCGTGGATCCCGTCGCGTCCAGAAGCGGCCCGTCCAGCGCGGGCCGCGAACCGTCGAGAGCCCCGGCTCGGCACCGGGCGCCGGAGCGCTCCCGGCGGTCACCGAGACGTTGCCGGCCATGCGGACGAGCATGCCGCGGAGCGGCGGGAGCGCCACGCCACCGTCCCCCTCAGAATCGGCGAACCGACCACTGGCGTCACCCTCGCCCCCCTCGGCCAGCTTGACGCCAGGATCCTGCTCGATCCACACCACCGCCTCGTGTGACTCGGCGATCGTCGGCCCCTGTTCGATGCGCACGCCGCCGGTGAGGTGCCA
>JBIIQL010000401.1:0-4084 GCA_044342095.1 Pirellulales bacterium | reverse complement strand
GATTTTCATGGTGGGCTGGTTTCTCTGCCGGATCGCCCGCCCGCACGTCGTCGAACGGATGCTGGTGTAGCCCATGCCACGAACCCTCCTCGACGTGAAGCAGGTTTCGAAGCGCTATTCGCTCCGACCCCAGGCTCGTCTCCGCGACGCCACCGCCGACACGCTTCGCGAGCTCTGCGGGCTGCCGGCCCGGCAGGGGCTCCGCGACGGGGAGTTTTGGGCGCTCGAGAACGTCGACCTGCGAATCGATGCCGGCGAGGTGGTCGGCGTCATCGGGCACAACGGCGCCGGCAAGAGCACGCTGATGAACCTCGTGTCGGGGATCATCCTCCCCACCACCGGCTCGATCGCGCTGTCTACCGACAAAGTCTGCCGCATCGATCAGGGGGGGGTTCTCAGCACGCAGGAGACCGGCCGCGAGAATATCCGCATGCAGCTGGCCCTGTATGGCGTGCCGGTCGCCGACACCGTGGCCGAGACCGAGGCGATCGCGGCCTTCGCCGACCTTCACGAGCAGCTCGACGCCCCCGTCGGCACCTACAGCGCCGGGATGCGAAGCCGGCTCGGCTTCGCGATCTACGCCCGACTCCACCCCGATCTGTTCCTCGTCGACGAGGGGCTCGGCGGCGGCGATCAGCGCTTCCGGGAGCGCTTCCGCGGCTTCATCGCCGACTACGTCGCCGGCGGCGGATCGATGCTCTTTGCGATGCACGACACGAACATGATCCAGACGCTCTGCGATCGTGTCCTCCTCCTCGACGGCGGCCGGCCCGTCCTCGCCGCCGATGCGACGACGGCGATCGATGCCTACAACCGGCTCGCGATCGAACGCGGCCTCCCCCCCCTGCCGATCCGCCGCCCGAAAGGGCTCGCGCGGCGGGATCGCCCCGCCCCCGCGCCGGTGGAGCCCCAGGGTTCGATCGTCGTCGATTCCATCGCCGTTGTCGGCAAGGATGGGAGCCAGCCGCGATCGGGGAAGCCGGCCGAAGTCGTCTTCACCGTCCGAACGACGCAGCCCCTCGGCGACGTCGTCGCCGCCATCCAGGTGAGCCGCGGAGAGATCGCCCCGTTGGCGACGCTCCCCGGCAATGTCGTCTCGATCGTCCCACCCGGGGTCACGCTCCGCTGCAGGGTCCGCTGTCTCGCGCTTGTGCCGGGGGAGTACGACGTGCGGGTGAGCCTCTACGACTCACGCACCGAACGGCGCATCGGACCGACCGAAGGATCGGGTCGGGCGGTCTTTCGGGTCGGGCCTACCGGCGGACGGCGCGGTGAAGCCGCCGCCCGCGGTGGCTTGCTCCATCTTCCTGCCGTGTGGGAGACGGCGGATCTCGTCGATCCGGTCGCCGACGCAGCGGCGGCGTTTCACGACGATCCCTATCCCACCTACGAGCGCTGGCTCGCGCTTCCGGGCCCTTTCTACTCATCAGCGCACCGGGCATGGATCGTCTCCCGCCATGATCAAGTCTCGGCCCTGTTCCGCGACCCCTTGGTGACCAACCGGACGGTGAAGGCCGGTGTGCTCGGCGACACGATGCTGGCACAGGACCCTCCCGATCACGGCCGCCTCCGCAGCCTCGTGACCGATGCGTTTACCGGTGCAGCCGTCCGGGCGCTCGAATCGCGGATCGCGGCGCTCACCGACGAACAGATCGACGGTGTTGCCGGTCTCTCCCGCTTCGACTTCGTGGAGCACTTCGCCGATCGGATCCCGGGGAGAGTGATGATGGGCCTCCTCGGCCTCCCGGAAACCGACCTGCCGATGCTGGCGGCCTGCGCCGACATGGCGGGAGGGCCGGAGGTGTCGGCGCGGAACATGGGGCGGCTCTCCGACTATTTCGCGGGGATCATCA
This sequence comes from Pirellulales bacterium, assembly GCA_044342095.1. Classification (GTDB taxonomy): domain Bacteria; phylum Planctomycetota; class Planctomycetia; order Pirellulales; family UBA1268; genus QWOP01. The sequence continues at coordinate 2,231 of JBIIQL010000401.1, read as the reverse complement.
GGGAACGCCAGAGCAGCCCAGGCGAGGATCTCGTCTCTTCGCTCCTGGCGGCCCACGATCCGGGGGGGCAGGCCTCGATGAAGGAGGTGCTCGCCACCTGCGTCCTCCTCCTCCTTGCCGGCTACGAGACGACGTCGAGTCTGCTCGGGAACGGCATGCTCCTCCTCCTCCGGCATCCGGACCAGTATGCCCGCCTGCGGGAAAGCCCGGATCTCGTCGGCCCGGCGGTGGAGGAGATCCTCCGCTTCGAAAGCCCCACCCACTTCCCCTCCGCGCGTGCGGCGAAGGCACCGATGGAGATCGGCGGGCAATCGATCGCCGCTGGAGACCGGATCCTCGCCTGTCTCGGCGCGGCAAACCGCGACCCGGAGGTGTTCCCCGATCCCGATCGATTCGACATCGGTCGAGCGCCCAACCGGCACCTGGCCTTCGGTCTCGGGATCCACAGTTGCCCCGGGGCGCTGCTTTCGCGCACCGAGGCACGGATCGCGCTGACGAGGATCAACGAGCGACTCGGGGAATTGCACCTCGACGCCGCCGACATCGAGACGTACCGGCCGTCGTGGCGACCCGCGGAGCGCGTCCGCGGACTCTCGAGCCTGCGCGTCCGACGGTGACGCGCGAGTCCTTCTCAGGACGAGCGTGCTGAGAACCGGCCCAACACGCGCCCCGCCGAGGCGAGCGGATCGGAGGCGACGCGCCGGGCCCACGTGGCGAGCGTCCCTTCCCCGCGGAGATGGGCCGGGGGCACGACCGGCCCGGGGATGCGGAGCGACGGCGCCGCGGCCACCGCGCGGAAGAGCGCGAGGTAGCGCTCGAACATGGTATCGACGAGGGAGCCGGCGTGGATCGTCCGCACCGCCTCCGCCGCCATCCGTGCACGGGCCTGCGGTTCGGCCTGGAGGAGGGCGAGCCGATCGGCGAAAGCCTCGATGTCGCCGATGGGGGCGACGAGGCCGTTCTCGCCGGGCCGGATGACGTCCGGCACGCCGCTGCGGATGGCACTGACGACCGGCACGGCCCCGCGTGACATCGCCTCGAGCATCCCCACGCTCAATCCCTCGAATGCCGACGGGAGGAGGAAGGCGTCGCAGCTGCCGAGGAGATCGAGGACGTCGTCGTTGGGCTGCGTTCCCAGGAAGGCGAGCTTGCGGCGCATGACGAGCCGGCGCCCCTCCTGCTCCATCGCCGTCCGCTCCGGCCCGTCGCCGACGACGAGCATCTCGAAGGGGATGCCGCGCCGGTCGAGCGCTGCGGCGATGGCGACGACGTCATTGGCCCGCTTCTGGTAGCGCATCAGGCGGCCGACGTAAGCCACGCGAAGGACGCCCTCCGGGGGGCGGAGGGCGGAGGAGCCCGCACTGTTCCGGGGGATGCCGTAGGGGATCGTGTGCATTCTTCCGGCGAGGCTCGGCAGGAGCCCCTCGAGGTGGCGCCGGATCGCACGGCTCACGGCGACGATCCCGTCGGAGCCGTGCGCCAGCCGCGCGGTGTGCTCGTAGTGCATCGGGTCGTCGCTGTGGCAGATCGTCACCACGCGGACCCTCTCGGAGAGGCGCGGAACGACGCAAGAGTATTCGTAGTCGTAGTTGGGGATGTAGATGCAGGGGGCCTGGGATTCGAGGTAGTCGATCATCGACTGCCAAGCTTGCGGCCATCCCATCCAGGCGGGCGTCTCGCGGGGGTCGACCGGGATGTCGGCGGCGATCGCCAGGCCGCTGCGATCGGCCAGTTCGCGGTTGCCATGAACGCGGGCATCGATTCCCATCCCGCGGAGGCGCCGCAGGAGGTGGATCGTGAACGTGTCGACGCCGCTGATCTGCCCCCCCGCCGCCGAGACGATCACCTTGGAGTTCTCGAAGGGAGGAGGCGGCGCCGTCGGCCGGGCGGGGGGCTGGGAAAGCGCGGCGGGGGGCGACGGGTGACCGGGCCACACGGGCACGGCGTTGATGAAGTCGAGATCGAGGGCGAGCCGGCCACAGGGATCCCCCGGCAGGGCCGTGAGGATCTCGGTCGCGCTCACCCGTTCCGGAGGCAGCCGCAGCCAGTCGCACGACCGCCGGAAAGCCCCCGCTTCGACCTGGGCATCGAGGCGAGCGAAGAGAGCTTCGTAGCTGTCGAGCATGTCGTCGATGCGGTGGCCTCCGGTGCGGATCGTCTCGAAGGCGGCCCGCCCGAGGCGCTCGCGGAGCGCCGGATCGCCGGCGAGGCGGGCGAGATTCGCGGCGAAG
>JBIIQL010000400.1:0-4094 GCA_044342095.1 Pirellulales bacterium | reverse complement strand
TCGTCCTCCCGGCCTTCCGGTCGTCGCGGACCGGGGCGGCGGTGGCCGTCCTCGTGCCCGGGGACGTTTCGCGCGGCGCCGATCGCTGGGAGCCCCTCGGCGTCGCCGACGTCGCCACGGCGCTGCGAAAGAGCCTGCCGGCGTTGCGGGCCGAACATGGCCCGGCCGGGGATCTCACCGGCGCCGTCATCACCCATCTCGTCCTCGATCTCTACTCCCGCCCCGGCCACTACGACGTCTCGATCGACGACCTCGCGATCGAGGGGATCGTGCCGGCCGCTGCCGTCACGATCGCAGCCGCGGATCCCGACGGCACCGTCCTCCCGGCCACCTTTGCCGCGACGCCCGGCGAGTCGGGGGAGGTGATGCAGGCCGCCGCCGCGCTTCCTCCCCTTCCCCGCGAAGGACTTTCCCCCGCCGCGCCCCAAGCGGCGCCGGCCGCTGGCCCGCTGGCGACGCCGAATGCCCCCCTCGCCTGGTCCTCGCCGGGGGGCGCGCCGTCCCCGCCGCCATCCCCATCCACGTCCCCTTCGGCCGTGCCGGCCGCCAGGCTCGATCCGGTGTCGGGGCTCAATCGCGGGGTGCTCGAAGTCGCCGGGCAGCCGTTCTTTCCCCGTGCCCTCGACCACAACGGCGAGCCCTTCGCGGTCGTCGCGGCCCTCGGTTTCAACGCCGTCCGCCTGGCGGCTCCGGCGTCGAGCGACCAGATCGACGAAGCCCGCCGCACCGGCCTGTGGATCATCTGCCCGCCTCCCCACCTCCCGGACGTCGACGTGCGGCGCCCCGAGAGCTTGCCGATGTTCTCCGCCAACTGGGACCGGGTCCTCGTGTGGGACATGGGGAGCGGCCTGTCAGAGGCCGACGTCGACACCCTCGCCGAGCATGCCAGACGGGTCCGCACCTGCGACCAGCACGCCGGCCGGCCGCTCATCGCCACGCCCGACTCCGGCCTCCGCAGCCTGTCGCGGCATGTCGACATGCTTGTGGCACGCCGCACCGTGCTGGGGACGAGCGTCGAACTCGGGGACTACTTCACCTGGCTCCGCGAGCGTCCCCGGCTCGCCCGCCCCGGCACCCCGTTCCTCGCCACCCTCTCCACCGAGCTCGACCCGCGCACCGCCCGGCAGGCGGCCCAGTTGGCCGGGATCGGCGGCCGTGGGCTGGCGGTCGATCCGGAGAGCCTCACGCTGGCGAGCCTGGCGACGGTGGCCGCCGGCGCCCGGGGCATCCTCTTCACCTCGACGCGGCGGATCGATGGCGACGACCACGAGTCGCGGATCCGGGCCGCGGCCGTCCGCTCGATGAACCTCCGCCTCCGCGTCCTCGAGCCGTGGGGGGCGGCGGGAAGGTTTTCGACGACCGCCACGGCGAGCGATCCCGAGGTCCGCGGCGTGGTCCTCGAAGCGGCCCGGGCGCGGATGGTGCTGGCGTGGCGGAACGTCCAGGGGGGGCAGATCGTCGCCAGCCATTACCACGGCGACATGCCGGCCGAGACGGCCCCTGTGACGCTCCTCATGAACGGCATCCCCGAAGCCCATCAGGCCTGGGAGGTGACGCCCGGTGGCCTCCGACCGCTGCGGCACCGACGCGTGACCGGCGGCGTATCGGTCGTCCTCGATCCCTTCCGGTCTTCGGCGCTCGTCCTCGTCACCGGCGATCCGGCCGTCGCCGCCCATGTCCAGGAGCGCCTCCGCGAGCAGGCGGCCGCCACCCTCGCCGCCTCGCGCGAACGCTCGGCTCTGCTCCTCGCCGATGCCGTCGAACTCCTCGCCCGCATTCCCCCCCTGGCGCTCGGCCGGCTCCCCGGGCCGGCCATGGTCGCCGCGGCGCAGCAAGACAGCCTCGCGGCCGACAGCCTGGCGAGCTCCGATCCCGCGACGGCGATCGCCCGCTACGAACGGGCGGCGGCGATCGCCGGCCAAGTGGAGCGACTCGTCTGGGAGAAGGGCGTGGTGGCCACCGGCTCGATGGTGGCCGGGCCACTCTCCACCTCCGATGCCACGCTCGTCGAACACTGGCGGTTCGTCGAGGCCCTTTCGTCCACCTCACCGCGTGAGGAGCTGCTCGTCGGCGGCGGCATGGAGCGGATTGAGGAGCTCTCCGGCTCCGGGTGGCGGCATTTCGCCCTCAAGCAGGCCGTTCTCCGGACTGGCGTCGAGATCTCCCGGTCGCAGCCCTCCTCCGGCCGCGGCTGTCTGGTGATGCGGGCCGAGGCGATCGACCCGGCAGCGGCGCCCGCGGTCGTGGAGACGCCCCCGGTGTGGATCACGACGCCGCCGCTTTCGGTGCCGAGCGGCAAGCTCGTCCAGATCGAGGCCCGCGTCTGGGTGCCCAAGCCGGTGAAGGCGAGCGTCGACGGCCTGCTCGTGTTCGATTCCCTCGGCGGGCCGGCGCTCGCAGAGCGGGTGGGGCCCTCGGCGCAGTGGCGGCGGCTGGTGCTCTATCGGATCGTGCCGACCGATCTCGACGGGGAGCCGTTCACGGTCACCTTCGCCCTCACCGGTCTCGGCGAGGCGCGGATCGACGATGTCAGCGTCCGCGTCCTCGACCGCGGCGCGGGGGTGCCGGCGATGATCGTTTCCAACGGCGCGGGGCGGGAGGCGGGCGGGCGGAGCTTTCCCACCCCCGGCGAAGTCCTCGCGGCCCCGAACCTTCCTGCCCCCGAGACCGGAGCGCCCCCCGCGGCGGCGGTCACGGCCGCGCCTCCGGCCGGCAGCACGCCGGCGGCCTGGCCGGGGATGAATCTCGAATGGCCCAAGCTCCCCTTCAGCGGCGCGACGAACGCTCCCCCGCCCGGCCCCGGCGGGGGACGGCTCGATCCATTCAAGCGTGCGGGGGTGGCGGCGACGGTTCCTCAAGCGGCGCAGCCGGCGCCGGGACTCGGGCCGGCGATGCAGGCGAATCCAGCAGGCCAGGCTCCCGCGCGGGGCCAGACGAATCCTGCGGAGACGGAGGGGTTTGCTCCGTCACCGACGCCCCCTTTTCCCCAGCAGGAGATTCCGCCGCCCGGCGACGCCCAGCCGACTTTGCCGCCATGAGCGCGGCCCGGCGCGGCGAGGGCTCTGCATCCCCGCCGTCGCGGAGCCGGCGTGCCTCGGCGTCGAGCGCGGTGAGCTGTTGGGTGACGAGGGAGACGAGCGTCGAGCCGTCCATCGCCGCCACGTCCGCGGCCGGGATGATCGGGCCGAACTCGAGGCGGATTCTTCCGGGCAACGGGAACCAGCGCGTCCGCGGCCAGCATTCCCAGGCCCCCACGATCGCCACCGGAAGGATCGGCACGCCGGCTCGTTTCGCGACCAGCGCGAAGCCGCTTTGCACCTCACCGAGCCGGCCGTCGCGGGTCCGTGTGCCCTCCGGGAAGATGGTCACGGCCCCGCCCCCGCGGAGCTTGCGGATGATCGTCTTCATCGCCGTCACCGACGAGGCCTCGCGGTCGATCGGGATCGCATCGAGGGCCGAGATGATCGCGCCGAACGGCCCCCATCGGAAAAGTGAACTCCGCGCCAGGCTCGACAGTCGCCGCTCGCAAACGAGGCCGAGGAGGAGCGGGTCGAGATTACTCTGGTGGGAGGAGAGAACGAGCAGGCCCCCCTCGCGCGGCAACGGCTCGGCAAACCGGTAGCGGATACCGAACACCGCCACGCCGAGATTGCGACAGAGCACCCACAGGGTGTCGTAGAACATCCGGCCGACGAGCGTGTGGGTCGGGGCGATGTCGGAGGGCTCAGGCTCGGCCGCGCGGGTCATGATCGTGGCGACCCGGCCTGGCGGCGGGCATCGACCCACGCCAGGAGCACGGCGAGCACCGCCTCCCGGTCCATGCCATCGGTGTCGAGGAGTTCCGCTCCTTCGGCCTGACGCATCGCCCCCACCTCACGGTGCGTGTCGCCGTGATCTCGATCCTCCTGAGAGGCAAGGATCGACTCGAGGGTCACGCTCCGTCCCTTCGCCAGTTCCTCGGCGAGGCGGCGGCGGGCCCGCTCCTCGGGCGACGCGGTGAGAAACACTTTCAGTTCGGCCTGCGGAAAGACTTCCGAACCCTGATCCCGCCCTTCGGTGACGACGTCGCGGCCGGCGGCCATCCGCCGCTGGAT
>JBIIQL010000399.1:0-4101 GCA_044342095.1 Pirellulales bacterium | reverse complement strand
ACCATCAAGCTGCCGAAGGGGAAGTACCGGGTCTCGATCGCTCACATGAACGGTCGGCAGCCGGGTGACAATCTCCAAGGCAAGTTCGGCGATCGGAAGTCGAAGATCGAGCAGGAGGTGTCGGGCGACACCAACGACCTCGTCATCGAACTCGACAGCTACAAGTAACCGTCGCTCGCCGCGGCAAGGTTCACGTTGAACGACGACGGCCCGGTCGGCACCCGCCGACCGGGCCGTTCGCTTTTAGTCCTCGTCCTCGTCCTCGTCTTCCTCGGACGCGAACACGAAGGCCGCCCGCCGCGGGGGGGGCATCGGGGAATCGGCTCCGCGGACGCTCCGCCAGACGATGTCGTTGAGGAGCAGATCGTCGGCCGCATCCTCGACGGAGAAGTCCATGGCGAGTGACGCCTCCGCGCCGAAGGCCGTCGCCACGTTCCGCTCGTCGAGCGAGACTTCCGCCGGCCGGCAGCGGTAGGGCTCCACGACCGGGGCCTTCGCGAAGGCCCCGACCATCGGGAGGGCCGCCGCGTCGAACTGCGACATCGGGTCGAGCCCGAGGATCAACTCCATCGTGCGGAGCATCGAGCTGGTCGAGTAGAGGCTCGAATCGACGGCCCCCCGCTTCGTCCACGGGCTGATCACGAAGGCGATCGTGCGGTGGGCGTCGATGTGGTCGGGTCCGTTCTGGGCGTCGTCCTCGACGACGAAGATCGCGGTCGTCGGCCAGAACTTCGACCGGCTCACCCCCTCGACGATTCGTCCGAAGGCGAGGTCGTTCTCGGCCATGAAGGCCGTCGGCGTGAGCTTGCCGGGGCTCGCGCCGCTCGTGTGATCGTTGGGCAGGCGGACGATCTGGAGCCTCGGCATGTCGCCTTCCTGTTCAAAACGGGCGAGCTCGGCGAGGAAGCGATCGGCCCGCTTCAGGTCGGAGTAATCCTGATCGAAGCTCCGGTAGAGTGGATCGATCCGCCCCTCGAGGGCTTTGACCTTCGGCGTACAGGGATCATCGGGCGTCTTGCCGTTGGCGACCCATTCGCCGTAACTGCGGACGCTCACCCCCGCGGCGATCGCCCGGTCCCAGAGGTAGCCGCCGGCGGGACGGGCGGCGGCATCGAAGCTCCCCTCGGAGGGATACGGAAACTTCTTCCGCCGGTTGTGGCCGTAGGAGAGCGGCCAGTGGCGCTCGACGAAGTCGGTTGCGTAGGCCCCCATGGTCCATTCGTGGCCGTCGGCGCTGACTTCGCTCTCGACGTAGAAGTTGTCGAGAAGGACGAACTGCCGGGCGAGGGCGTGATGGTTGGGCGTGACCCGCTCCGGGAAGAGGCAGAGCGTCGGGTCGCCATGCCCCTCCGGCATGTCACCGAAGACCTGATCGTAGGTCCGGTTTTCCTTGATGATGTAGATCACGTGGGTGATGGGGCTCGTGGCGCCGGGGAGGAGCGGGATCGGGTGGCCGTCGAGTTCCTCCGCCGTGAACACCTCGTCACTGGCCGGGGGCTGGCAGGCGAAGGCCCGCTCCGTCCAGACGGCGAGTTGGGCCGACAGTTTCTCCCCCTCCTCGGGAAGGTCGATGAACGACACCGTCCCGTCGAACAGCCCGCCGATGTAGTCGGGGGTGGGGGCGTCGGGATCGAAGCCCGGTCGGGGGCCGTTGCGGTTGGAGTCGGAGATCATCCCCTTGCCGTTGGCGACCAGGAGCCGGCGGCCGTCGGCGGTGAGGCGGACGCAGGTCGGATACCAGCCGACGGGGATGAAGCCGAGACTGCGGGCCGCGCCTGGCTCTTCGACCTCCCACACCGTCAGGGCGTTGATGTTGGCATTGGAGACGAAGAGCCGCTCGCCGTCGGCGGAGATCGCCAGCGCACTCGGCGTGTTGCCGGGAGGGGCGTCGGGGGTGAGGGTGGCGACGAGGGTCTCGGTCACCTTCCCTTCCGCGAGGTCAATCACCGACACGCTGTTGCGATTGGCATTGGCGACGAAGAGCCGCCTCCCGTCGGGCGACATCACCATGTCGTTGGGGTGTTCCTCGACGTCGATCCGACCGACGACGCGCCACGCCCGGGTGTCGATCACCGCGACGGCGGCCTGGGCCCAGAGAGAGACGTAGAGCCGCTCCCGCGCCTCGTCGAGGAGGCAGGTCCAGGGGTGCGGGGCATCGGCGACGATCCGTTCGAGCAGGATATCGGCCCGCTTCGTGATCGAGGGGTCGTCGGTGGTCGGTGGAAGTGCGGGGGCCGCAGCCGGGGCGTCGGTGCCGAGGAGGAGCTCGTCGACGATCGGGACCCCATCGGCAGCGGCGAGTCGCACCCGGGAGACCGAATGCCCCCAAACATTGGCGGCGTAGAGCGTGGTCGCGGTCGAGTTGACGGCGATTCCGGCGGGGATGCCGCGGAGGTTCTCGTCGCGGAGTCGCACGGCCTCGAGGGGCACAAGTGCCCCCGCTTCGAACCGGAAGGGAAGGATCGTTTCCGCCGCGCCCCCCGATACCCAGAGCCGATTCCCCGTGGCGTCGAAGGCGAGTCCCTGGAAGGCCTCCTCGATGCGGGTGCGGGAGAGCACTTTCCGCGTTTCGAGATCGATCACGGCCAGCTCGTGGGGCCCGAAGCCGCAGTGGAGGACGACGGCGTGGCGGCCATCGGGATGGAGCGCCATGTTGACCGGAAAATCCCCCACCTCCACCTGCTTCCCGGCCGGTCGGAGCGACCACTGATTGGGGAGGACGACCGAGCCGTCCGGCTGTGGGCCGGGGGTGCGGAGGATCGGCTCCTCGCCGTGCGCCGGCAGCGGAACGGGCGTTCCGACGAGCGAGGCTCCGAGGACGACCAGGAGGAGAAGCACGCAGCGGACCGCGGTCGTCGAGCGTCGCATGGGGGGCCTCGCGAGGGGGAAGGGTGCCGCCGTTGTACCCCGTCGCTCCGGCAGCGGCGAACATCCCTCGCCCAATTCTCATCAAGCGTCTTAGGCCCGTCCCCCGGCCACCTTCGCCGCTCAGCGTTCCTCCACGCCGCCATCGACGAGACTCCGCCCGGCGCCGGCGAGCGGCTCGAGCGTGGCCCGGAGAATCCGGTAGCGGCAGTCGTAGGCGCCGAGGAAGAGGGCTTCCTTCCGCGGCGTCTGCCAGTAGTCGGAGAGCGACAGCCGCTCCGGCTTCCCCTCCCAGTCGATCCACGGCCGTCCGTCGACGGTCACCGTCACCCCGGCCGGCCCGACGTTGACGACGATCTCCGCTGGGAGGTTTTTCCGGAAGACATCGCCGTCGATCCGCGTCGGGTTGTCGGCGACGTTGCGGCCGTCGATGTTCTCCAGGGCGCTGACGCGTCGGCCCGCGTCCCCGAAGCCGAGGAGGGCGAGGAAGCGGTGCTCCCCAGAGCGCAGGCCGATCGTCAGCCCGTTGGGCTCGTCAAGCGGTTCGACGATGAGGGTCAGTCGGTAAGCCTCCGGGGGGGCGTAGGGGAGCTCGATCCTCGCGCCAAACGCCTTCGAGGCGAGGAGCTCGCGGCGGCCGTCGACCTCGTGTTCGGTCCATTCCCCCGCCACTCTGTCGCGGCGCGGATCGACAAGCGCGAGGAGATCGACGCCGGCGGCGGCCGGGCCGGGAGGCGTGGCCGCTGGCCGGTCGGTGGGGTCGACGTCGACCGGGGGCGGAGGAACCTCGGGGGTAAGTCGGACCTGGAAGTAGCCCCAGGCCGTGGCAGCGGAAGGCCCGTCGCCAGGGCCACGTCTGGCGTCATCGCCCGCTTCGATGTCGATCTTCGGCATCGGCCCGGTGACGCGCCAGCCGACGCCGCAGGGGCGGTCGAATCGCCCGAGGGAGACCAGCCCCTTGCGAAGCGCCTCGGCGTCGACCGGTACGCTCGTCCACGGGCCGCGGAGGCTCGTCTGCACCTCCACCCGCAGTCCCGGGGGGATGAGGTCGAGGGGGGAAAGCCGCAGCGCCACCGACTCGCCCGGCCGCGGCACGGCTGGCTCGGGCGCGGCGGTGAAGGTGTCGAAGACTGGATCGGCCGCGGGGGCGTCGGCGTCGGCCGTGAACCCCAATTGCTTTTTTTGCCCGGATTCGACCCACGATTGGGCCAGGGCGCTGCGGTATTGCCCCACGCT
>JBIIQL010000398.1:0-4103 GCA_044342095.1 Pirellulales bacterium | reverse complement strand
TCACGCACTCGAGGACGAAGTTCGCCCGGAACGTCATGTCGCGAACGAGGCAGGCCCGCGCGAAGGTGAGGAAGATCGAGAGATAGCGGGTCATCGGGGCGCTCCTTGTTACCCGCCAAAAGCGCTGTAGCGGCGGGTGCCGCGCCACCAGGCGACCCGGCAGGCGACGATCATCACCCCTACCCAGGCCGCTTCGACGAGGAGTGAGCGGACGAGCTCCGCCCCCTGCACCTTCCCCAGCCACACCGCCGCCGGGAAGTAGGCGGTGTATTCGAAGGGGAGGAAGCGGACGATATCCGCCACGCTCACGCCGGCGACGCCGGTGGGGATGCCGCGGAGCATGTCGAGGGGAAACATGTGGCCGGAGAGCATGTACTGCACGAGCATGTAGGCGAAGACGATGCTCGAGACTTCCAGGAACCAGAAGCCGAGCATGCCGAGCGTCGCCTCCATGAAGAATCCGAGGAGGAACGAGAGCACGAGCGACAGCGCGAAGGCGCCGATCGTCGTCCAGTCGGGGATCGGCGGGAAGTATTCGCGGCAGAAGAGGAAGACGCCGCCGAAGGGAAGGATCGCCACGGCGTAGTAGACGAGCTTGTGGGCGATTCGTGCGGCGAGGAGGTAGCCGACGTAGTCGACCGGCTGGACGAGGTATTTCTTGATCGACCCATCGCGGATGCTCCGGGCGATACCACTGGCCAGCCCCGGCATGCTGGAGAAAGCCCGCGACACCATCGTGAGGAGGTAGTAGGCGACGATGTCGTTGCGGGAGTAGCCGGCAATCGATCCCGAGCTCGTCGCGCCGAACACGGCCGTCCACAGGAAGACCTGCGTGACGATCGGGAGAAACCGCATGAGCGTGCCGAGGACGAAGTCGCCGCGGTAGACGAGGCGCTCCTCGAGACAGATCACGAGCATCGTCCACCAGACGCGGAGAGCCTGGAGACGGCGGGCGAGGAAGCCCGACGGGGCGGCGTGGTCCGCGGCGGCGGTCATCGCGGGGCTCCCGTCGCGCCGTCGGTACCGGCGGTGCTCCCGGAGCGGAACAACTCGGCGACGATCTCCTCGAGCGGCACGTCCTCCACCGACACGTCCCGGACTCCCTGCCCGCGGAGGATCCCGGGGAGGACATCGGCGATCCGCGTCCGATCGATCCGGAGGATCACCTGCGGACCGCGGATCTCGCAGGGGAAGCCGAGGCGGTCGATGGCGGCCCGATCGGGAGGAGCGTCGAGATCCAAGGTGACGATCTTGTGGGAGGTGAAGCGATCGACGATCTGCTCGAGCGAGCCGTCGTAGAGGATGCTCCCCTGGGTGACGACGACGAGCCGCTTGCACAGCGCCGCCACGTCCTTCATGTAGTGCGTGGTGAGGATCACCGTCATCTGCCGCTCGGCCTGGACATGGGCGAGGAAGCGGTGAAGGGCGTGCTGGGCGACGACGTCGAGGCCGATCGTCGGCTCATCGAGGAACAGCACCTCCGGCTCGTGGAGGAGGGCGGCGACGAGTTCGAGCTTCATCCGCTCGCCGAGCGAGAGATCGCGGACCGGCCGGAGGAGGAGCTTGCGGACGTCGAGGAGATCGACGAGCTCGTCCCGCGTCCGCTCGAACCGCGGCGTATCGATCCGGTAGATCTCCTTGTGGAGCCGGAAGCTCTCGGCCGCGGGGAGATCCCACCACAGCTGGTTGCGTTGCCCCATGACCAGCGCGAAGCGGCGGCGGAAGTCGTCGGTCCGCTCCCAGGGGACGCTGCCGAGGACGGTGGCCGAGCCGCGGGTCGGCGTGATGATCCCGGAGAGGAGCTTGAGGAAGGTCGTCTTGCCGGCGCCATTGGGGCCGAGCATGGCGACGAACTCCCCCTTCTCCACCCGGAGGTCGACCCCCCGGAGGGCCTCGACGACGCGGCTTTTCCGGTTGAAGAGCCCCGTGACGCTCGCCATCAGCCCCTCGGGCTTGTCGAAGACCCGGTACTCCTTGGCGAGCCCGCGGACCTCGATCACGGGCTCACCCGCCGCGTTCGGGGCGTCTGTCCTGGGCTGACTGGAGTTGTGCATGGCGGGAGTATAGGGGAAAACGTTCGATCACCCGGAGGACCCCCCATGATCCGCGTCGGCCTCGGCCACGACACGCACCGCCTCGGGCCGGGCACGGCGCTCGTGCTCGGCGGGATCGCGATCCCGCACGACCGGATGGCTCTCGGCCACAGCGATGCCGATGTCCTCCTCCATGCCATCACCGACGCGATCCTCGGGGCGGCGGCCCTCGGCGACATCGGCGAACTCTTCCCCGACACCGATCCGGCGAATCGGGGGCGGGATTCGGCCGGGATGCTCCGCGTCGCCGCAGACCGGGTGGCGGAGGCGGGGTGGCGGATCGTGAATCTGGATTGCGTGATCTTCGCCCAGCGCCCCAAAATCCTCCCGCACCGTGCCGCGATCCGCAGCCGCGTCGCCGCGATCCTCGGGATCGACGTTGACCGGGTGTGGCTCAAGGCGAAAACGGGCGAGAAGGTCGGGCCGATCGGCGAGGAACTCGCGATCGGCGCGGAGTGTGTGGTGTTGATCGAGCGCGACTGAACTGCCCGGCCGAACGTGGCCGGGCGAGTCGAAGACCAGCAAGCGAACAGCAAGCGAAGGACTGTCCATGGCGACGACCGAGGCGACGAAGGCCCTGCCGAAGATCGAGGTTTACAGCACGCTCTCGCGGAAGAAGCAGGCGCTCGAGACGGTGCGCCCCGGCGAAGTGGGGATGTATCTCTGTGGGCCGACGGTCTACAAGCCGAGCCACATCGGCCACATGGTCGGCCCGGTGATCTTCGATACCGTCAAGCGCCACCTCGTCTACTCCGGCTGGAAGGTGACGTGGGTCGTGAACGTCACCGACGTCGACGACAAGATCATTGTCGAGAGCGCCGCCCGCGGCACGACGATGCAAAAGCTCGCCGAGGAGATGACCCGCGATTACCTCGACAACCTCGCCGCCCTCGGTGTGACCACGATCGACCAGATGCCGAAGGCGACCGAGCACATCGGCACGATCATCACGTTCATCGAGGGGCTGATCGCCAAGGGCTGTGCCTACGCCTCCGACGGCGACGTCTACTTCGACGTCACCCGCGACGCCGATTACGGCAAGCTCACCAACCGCTCGGTCGACGCCATGCAGGGGGAGGGAGGCTCGACCGCGGAACGGAAGCGTTCGTCGGCCGACTTCGCCCTCTGGAAGAAGGCCAAGGCGGGGGAGCCCTCCTGGGAGAGCCCCTGGGGGCCGGGCCGGCCCGGCTGGCACATCGAGTGCTCGGCGATGTCGCGGGCGATCCTCGGTGAGCACTTCGACATCCATGGCGGCGGCCTCGACCTCATCTTTCCCCACCACGAGAACGAGATCGCGCAGAGCGAGTCGCTCCACGACAAGCCGATGGCCACCTACTGGATGCACAACGGCCTCATGCAGGCCTCCGGCGCTGCCGGCAAGGTGGGGGGACGACCGCGCGGCAGCGAGGGGGGCGACGACGTGGCCAGCCAGACGGCTACGAAGATCAGCAAGTCGACCGGCGCCGAGCCGTTCAAGAATCTGCTTGCCCGTCACCGTGCCGAGGCGATCCGCTTTCTCCTTCTCTCCACCCACTACCGCAGCCCGATCGCCTTCGGTGAGGAGCCGCTCGGCGAGAGCGCCCGCGCCATGGAGGCCTTCGAGCGGCTTTTCCAGCGATTCGAGCGGCTCACCGGCACTTCGTTCTACGCGCTCGCGACCCGCAACCGGCCCGCCGGCGATGCGGCGGTGACGGCCGCCGGCGCCGACGCGACGGCCCTGAGGCAAAAGTTTCTCGAGGCGATGGACGACGACTTCAACACGGCGATCGCGATGGCGACGCTCTTCGATTTCGTCCGCGTCGCCAACAAGTTCATCGACACCCAAGGGATGGAGAAGCAAGCCACCCCGGCCGATCAGGCGAGCCTGCGGGCGATGATGGAGGTGTTCCGCGAGTTGACGGGCGTGCTCGGTCTGTTCCTCGTCGAGCCGAAGGCCAAGGCGTCGGGGGCGGATGACGATCTCGTCGGCAAGCTCATGGAACTCGTCATCGAGATCCGGGCCAACGCCCG
>JBIIQL010000029.1:0-13925 GCA_044342095.1 Pirellulales bacterium | reverse complement strand
GGGTACGGGCAGCCCCGAAGCCGGCCAAAGCAGCCCGAAGCGAACGTCCGGCGACGGGGTACGGGCAGCCCCGAAGCCGGCCAAAGCAGCCCGAAGCGAACGTCCGGCAACGGGGTACGGGCAGTCCCGAAGCCGGCCAGAGCAGCCCGAAGCGAACGTCCGGCAACGGGGTACGGGCAGCCCCGAAGCCCGCCACGGCAAGCGCCCGCGCAGCCTTGTCCCCCACGCCCGCCCCCGCTATCGTCCCGCCGCTTTTCCGGGAGGGTTCCCCGGCCCCACACGGCCTCCCTCCGGCATCATCCGGGAGCCACGCCGATGACGACGATCCTCCTCGTGGCCCCCTGCGTCGTCACGCTCCTGGCGTATCTGCTCGCGTGGGTTCTCGTCACCGGCCGCGTCGTCACCGACCGGCGGACGGCCGACACGATCGCACTCGTCGAATCGACCGAGCCGCTCCCCGGCCTCTCGATCCTCAAGCCGCTGTGCGGCAGTGACGAGGAACTCGAAGCCAATCTCCGCTCCTTCCTCGAGGCGGATCACGAGCCGCTCCAGATCATCTTCGCCGCCGCGAGCCCCACCGATCCGGCGATCACGCTGGCCCGTCGGCTCGCCGCGGAGTATCCCCGCCGCGACGTGACGGTGGTCGTCGGCGCCGATGACACGATCGCCAATCCGAAGATCGCGCTCGAGGAGGCGATGCTACCGGAAGCGAAGCACGACATCCTCCTCCTCTCCGATTCCAATGTGCGGCTGACCCGGGGAGACCTCGCTCGCGTGCTCCCGCTGTTTGCCGACCCGGACGTCGGCATGGCCTATCAGCCGGTTGTCGCCGACGGGGAGCGGACCGTCGCCGCCACGATCGAGAACCTTCACTACACCGAGTTTGCCGCCTTCCTCACGATCGGCGTCCATGAGCTCGTCGGCCTCCACACCGTCAACGCCAAAGGGCAGTGGGTGCGCCGTGCCGCGCTCGAGGCCGGCGGTGGCTTCGCGCGGGTCCGTGACTGCGGCGCCGACGATTACGAACTCTCGCAGCAGGTGGAGCAGGCCGGATGGAAGCTCGCACCGGCGGCAACGGTGGTCCGCGTCATCCAGCGCGATTGGTCGTGGAAGAACCTCGCCGATCGCAACCTCCGCCACGCCGGGTTGCGCGTGCGGATCTGCCCGTGGGCCTATCCGCTCGAGCTCCTCTTCAATCCGATCCCGTTCGCTCTGCCGCTGGTGTTCACCGCAAGGCTCGACCTGGCGGCCCTCGGGATCTTCGCCATCGGCGCGAAGGTGGCGATGGAGCTATCGAGCGCCCGGCTCCTGCGCGGCCGTGGGCTCGCTTGGCGTCTCGTGCCGGCGCTGATCGCCAAAGACATCTTTATCTTCGCCTGCTGGTTCGTCGCTCCCTTCAAGCGGACAGCCGAGTGGCGCGGCCGCCCCTACCGCCTCCTCCCCGGCGGCCGAATCGCTCCGGTGGCCGGCGAAGCACGCGGCCTGCCGATCCCGCTGGAAACGGCGTGAGGGTCGGTTAGCGCCCTTGGCACAGGCAAAACGATCGAGGGAAGGCGGCGTGGCACTGTTTTTTTTGTTGACGGAAAGTCAACGGTGGAAAACAATGGGCGGATGCCTCGCAAGCCCGTTCATTTCGTCACCGACCCGGCCGTCTGGAAGACGCTCATCGCGCCGGTCCGCGCGGAGATCATCGAGACGTTACGGATGCTCGGCCCCTGCGGGATCGCCGACGTCGCCCGGCAGCTCGACCGGCCGGCCGATTCCCTCTACCGGCACTTCGAGAAGATCGTCGCTACCGGCGTCGTCATCGAGGCGGGGACGCGCCCCGCCGGAAGACGCACGGAGCGGGTCTACGACCTTGTCGCCGACGATCTCGGCGCCCGGTTCAAGGGAGCGAGCAGCCGGGCCGTCAACGATGCCTACCTGACGACGGCGAAGACGGTCCTGAAGATGTCGGCCCGGACGTTCCGCGATGCCGCCGCCTCAGGCGCGCTCGTCGGCCTCGGTCTCGACAAGCCCTCCACGATGCGGGCCTTCTTCGAGCATGTCTGGCTCACGCCGGCCGACTTCGACGAGCTCAACGCGATCTTCCGCCGCCTGAATGCCTTCCTCAATGCCAAGAAGACCCGCACCGACGACACGCGGCTCCAACTCGTGTCCGTACTCACCGCGCCGATCGTCCGTCGCCGCGGCGCGGAGCGTCAGCCATCGGCCACCTCCTCTCGCCGAGCCAAGCCCACGAAGCCAGCCAAGCCCCGCCCTGCCGCCATCTCGAAATCCAAGAAGCCATGAACTCCTCGACCACTCCTTCCGCCGAAGGCCTCGCCGTCCGCGGCCTCGTGAAGATCCACCCCGGCCCGGTGTGTGCGCTCAAGGGAGTCGATCTCGACGTCCCCTCCGGGATGTTCGGCCTCCTCGGCCCCAACGGCGCCGGGAAGTCGACCTTCATGAGCATCGTCGCCGGGCTCGTCGAACCGACGGCCGGCGCCGTCTGGCTCGACGGCACGAACATCGTCGAGAAGCCGGAGTTCGTCCGCGAGCGGCTCGGGTTCCTGCCACAGGATTTCGGGTTTTATCCCGATCTCTCCGGGCAGGCGATGCTCGAGTTTCTCTTGCGTCTCAAAGGGATCAGCGGACCGAAGGGGCGGGCGGCCCTCGCCGGTGAGCTTCTCGAGCGGGTCAATCTCACCTCCGCGGCGAAGCGGAAAGTCGGCGGCTACTCCGGCGGCATGCGGCAGCGGCTCGGGCTCGCGCAGGCGATCGCCGGCGACCCGCGGATCCTCATCGTCGACGAGCCGACCGCCGGCCTCGATCCCGAGGAGCGGCAGCGGTTCTACCGGTTGCTCGCCGAGATGAGCGTCGGCCGGGTCGTGCTTCTGTCCACCCACATCGTCGACGACGTCGCCACCCTCTGCCCGCGCCTCGCGGTGATCCGCTCCGGCGAAGTCGTCTCCGACACGACGCCGACGGCTGCCCGCACGGCCGTCGATGGCCTCGTCCGCGAAGGGTTTGTCGACGATGGCGCGCTGCCGGCCTTTGCCAAGGAGCATCGCCTCCTCTCCGCCGTGCTCGTCGAGGGGCGCACCAACCGGGTGCGGATCTTCCTCCCGCCAGGCGCATCGACGCCCCCCGGCTTCGCGCCGAGCCCCGGCACGCTCGAGGACGCCTACCTCGTCCTCATGCGTTGTCCGCCGCACGAGATCCCCGGGCCGCTGGCGCGAGCGATTCCCGAATCGGCCACCGCCGGAGGTGCCCGATGATCGGCCGCCTCCTCGCCTTCCCGCGGTTGGAATTGGCATCGTTCTGGAAGCGGCCGCTGCCGGTGTTCATGTACGCGATCCTCACGCTCCTCTCGTTCGGGCTCGTCGCTGGCGGGGTGCAGGTGTCGGCAGGCTCGGCCGACACCGGTGGGGCGAAGCTCGCCATGAACGCCGCGTTCAACCTCGCCTTCGTCGATGTCATCATCTTTGCCATCGTCCTCCCCTTCTTCGCTGCGGTGGCCTGCGGCATGCCGCTGCTGGTCGACGGCGATCGGCGGATTCAAAAGCTCCTCACGGCCACGCCGCTTTCCTGGCAGGAATACGCCTGGAGTCGGTTTTTCGCGGCGCTCGCCGTGCTCGGGGCGGTGCTCGCCGCCTGGCTCGTCTGCCAGATCACGATCTACGAAACGTGGCCGATCGACACGACGCAGCGCGTCCGCACGGCGTTCTCGTTGTGGAGCTATCTCGCGCCGCTGATCTGGTTCGCGCTGCCGCTGGTCGTGTTCACCGGCGGGGTGTCGATGTGGGCCGGCGTGCGCACGAGGCAGCCGGTGCTCGTCTTCGCACTGCCGGTCGTGATGGTCGTCGCCGGGATCTTCTTTCTTTGGGACTTCAATCCCGAGTGGCTGCCACGCTGGGCCGACCGGCTCATGCAGGCCGTCGAGCCGACCGGCTTCCGCTGGTTCTACCGAACGTTTCTCGCCGAGGATCGGGGCGTCGCTTACTACAACTCCGCCCGCGTCCTTCCCGACAGCCTCTTTTCTCTCAGCCGGCTCGTCCTGATCGGCCTGGGGCTCACGGCCGTATGGGCCACCGGCCGGCGGCTGGCGCACGCCGAGCACGACGACCGGCGCGTGGGGAATGCCGAGAGCCTCCTCGCCGCCGCCCGCGCCGCGGGGCCGACGACGATCGAGCACGCCGCGGTGGCGGCGCGCGGCACGCTCCCGGCCTCGACCGTCCGTCTCCCCGGCTTTGTGGAGACGGTGCGGGCCGTCCTTCGGCAGGAGACCTGGTCGCTCCTCAAGAGCCCGGGCTTGTGGCTTTTCGGGCCACTGATCCTCGTGCAGACCTGGGCGACGACGACCTTGAGCCCGGGGACGCTCGACACCGAGACGCTCATGACGACCGGCGCCGCGGCGGCCGTCGCGCGCGGGGCCCTCAGCCTCCTCCTCGGACTGCTGATTCTCTTCTACACCGTCGAAAGCCTCGTCCGCGAGGAACGCGTGGGCCTGTCCGGGATCCACCGGGCCTGCCCCGTCTCCACTGCCGGCGTGCTCGCCGGGAAAGTGCTCGCCAATGCCGTGATGGCACTGGTGATCGTCGGCTTCACGGCGATGGCGATCGCGATCACGCTCCTCGTGCAGCGATTCCAGACAGGGATCGCCGTGCCGCTCGAGTTGTCGGTGATGACGCTGATCCTCGGCGGGCTTCTTATCCCGACGCTCGTCGTCTGGGCGGCCTGGGTGATGTTTCTCCACTCCCTCACGGGCAACCGGTTTGTCACCTATGCCCTCGGCGTGGCGACGCTCATCCTCACCGGGTTTCTCACCCGTTACGGCTGGCTCAACTGGCTCACCGCCTGGAATCTCGGTGGCGGCACGATCCGCTGGAGCGAGCTCGACCGTCTCGGCTTCATGTGGCCGGCGCTCGTCGCCAACCGGCTCGTGATGCTGGCCCTCGCGGCGACGCTCGTGGCACTCACGCTGAAGATCTGGCCGCGTCGGCTCCCCGACCTCCGGTCTACGTTCGACGCCTTCCGTCCGGCGGCGTTCGCCAGGGCGGCCTTCGGACCGGCGCTTCTGGCCCTGCCGCTGCTGGCCCTCGGCCTCTACACCGGCGCGAAGGTCCGCGCCGGGTACGAGGGAAAGCCGCAGACGAATGCCGAGAAGGCCTACTGGCGGCGCAATTCGACCACCTGGGAGAACGCCCCATCCCCCGCGCTCGACCGCGTCGAGGCGACCGTGAAGCTCTTCCCCGACGAGCGCCGGCTCGAGGTCGTCGGCACCTACACGATCCGAAATCCGCACGCGCTACCGATGCGCGAGATCCCCCTCACCGTCGGCCCCCACTTCAAGAAGACCTCCGATTGGACCGTCGACGACCACACCGTCGATCCGTCGAAGAAGGATCAGCCGGCCCCGTCGATCGAGAACCGTAGCGGGCTGTATGTCGTCACGCCGCCGCGGCCTCTGACGAAGGGGGAGAGTGTCCGGGTCGGCTTCCGGCTCGACGGGCGCTTTCCTGACGGCTGGTCGAAGCTCTCGGGAGGGACCGGAGAGTTCGTCCTGCCCAGTGGCGTCGTGCTCACGAGCTTCAGCCCCAGCTTCCTTCCGGTGCCGGGATTCGTCGACTCCGTCGGCGTCGACGAGAAGAACCGGCGCGACGCCAAGGAATACCCCCTCGACCACTGGACGACGCGCGTCGATCCCGCCTTCGGGCCGGCGTGGTCGAGCGACGTGCAACTCACGATCGAAGGCCCGTCGGGCTGGGTCATGAACGGCTGCGGCGTCGAGGCCTCGAACGAGGAGATCGGCGATGGCCGCCGTCGCGTCGTCTGGAAGACCGAACACCCGGTGCGGTTTTTCAACATCGTCGGCGGGCCGCTCGAGGCGGCGCCAGGCCGGCGATCGACCGTCTACTTCGACCCGCGCACCGAGCACAACGTGCCGACGATGGTGCGAGCGCTCGATGCGGCGCGGGAGAAATACGGCGCCTGGTTCGTGGAATATCCCTGGACGAATCTCCGCGTCACCGAGTTCCCGGGGCTCGCCGGCTATGCCCAGGGGTTTCCGGGCAACATCTCCTTCTCGGAAAACATCGGTTATCTCGCCAAGCCGCTCAAAGTGACCGATCTGGCCACCGGCCGCGAGGAGGGGAAGATCGACGCCGCCTTCTATATCGTCGCTCACGAGGCGGGGCACCAATGGTGGGGCAACATCGTCACCCCCGGGAAGGGGCCGGGCGGCAACATCATCTCCGAGGGGCTCGCCGAGTTTTCGGCGCTGATGCTCGTTCACCACGAGCTCGGTGAGGAGCAGGGAAAGACCCTCCGCCGCCGTTGGGAGCAGGGCTATGTCTTCGGCCGCCGCGCTGACAACGAACGGCCGATCAACCGCATCGACGGGTCGCGTCCCGGAGATCAGGTCGTCACGTACCAACGCGCCGGCTGGGCGTTCTGGATGCTGCGGAATCTCATGGGAGAGGAGGCGATGCTCGCCGGCCTCAAGGACTTCATCGGCCGATGGCGTGACGGCGTCGAGACTCCCGACGGCCTCGATTTCCCCCTCATCGAGGATCTCTTGGAGAGCCTCCGGCCGCACGCCCCCGACACCGCGGCCTTCGACGACTACGTCGGCCGGTGGATCCTCGGCAAGGATCTCCCCGATCTCGAGGTCCGCGAGGCGAAGGTCGAGAAGACCGCGGCCGGATACCGGGTCACCGGGCAGCTCGCCAACATCGGCACCGGTCGGGCCGCGGTGAAAGTCCGCGTCGAGGGAAAGAAGCCCGAGGAGAAGGAGGCGAAGCGGCCGGGGAGCGAGGCGACGGTGGAGGTGACGGCGGAGACACCCGGCAGCCTGGAGATCGAGACCGACTTCCTCCCGGAGCGAATCGTCGTCGACCCCGACGTCGAGTTGCTGTTCGCGGGACGGAAGCGGGCCGAGACGGCACTTGCGGCGCCGTGACCGCCCTCACTCGACGGCCGTTTGCCGGCTCGTCAGGGGGATTGCCACTGTTCGTTGAAGAATCCCGCTTCCAGCACTCGATCGAGGCTGCGGATGGCATGGTCATGGACGGACTGATTCCAGGGCATGCCGGTTCCGCGCACACAGAGGAACGGGGCGGTGAACGCGTCGTCGATCGGCCCTTGGAGACCGGGGCGTTTCGCCGGGTTCACCGGCGCGTCGGAGGGGGCGACGCTCCACGCCTGCCCGTGACGCTGGAACACCACCGGGCGGCGCAGGGCCGATCCGTCTCCGGGAACGGGCAAGGCGGTGGCTCCGATCCGGACGGACTCCACCGCCGGCGGCAGCACGGCGAAGTCGATCGAAAACCGATTGATGTTCGAGGGCTCGGCGATCTCGAGGCTGTTGCCGCGGACACTCGCGACGATCTCCGCCCTCGTGTAATGGCGATCGAGCCCGAGTCCTTGCAACCAATGGCAGCGGCCATACTTCAGGGTCCAGGTGACGAACCGCAGGTCCAGCGGAACACGGTTCAGTCCGCGATCGGCGTGTGTGGCGATCTGCCGCATCTGCTCGGCATGCGTGACGGGATCGACGACATGCCCGGTCCCCGGGGAGATGAGATTGATCATCTCCAGCCCCTCGCGGCGCATCGCTGCCTCCATCAGCACATGGGCCTGGAAGAAGACATCCTCTCCTCCCATGGCGGCGATCGCCGGCACGACCCCGGCGTTGGCGGCGTAGTCGACGGAATCGAGCATGTGGAGCCCGAGTTCCTGGTGCGCCGGCAAGGGCCCGACCTTGATGAACCCGGGGATCGGCGTCTCGGAAAACCGATGGGTGTCGACATACCCGCAGTACGGTCCCAGCGCCACGAACCGGTCCGGATGCTTGAGCCCCAGGTGCCACGTTCCCGAGGCCCCCATCGACATGCCACGGAGGACGATCCGGTCGCGGTCGATGCGGTAGCGACGACAGACATCCTCGATGGCCTCGAAAACATCCGACTCGCCGGACCAGCGGTAGCAGTTCTCGACCCGTCCGAGTGGATGGAGCTCGATGAACGGGGCATCGGGCGGATCGCCGTCGGCCCCGTCCCCCTCGTCGAACCGGGCCATGAAGCGCACCTCGCTCATCCCGACCGGGCGGGTACTCCCGTGCAACACGACGTCGAGTCGCATCGCCTGCTGCGGGTCATGGTGTTTTGGCACGATCAGGCCGTAGGGCTGCCGGGAGCCGTCGATCCGCGACACATATCCGAGGACCACCTTCCCGCGCCGGTCTTGCCAGGGGCGTCGGCCCTGGGCCAGCGCCGCCACGCGCTCGGCGCCACGATCAATCGCCCGCTCGAGTTGTCGCACGTCTTCAGCCGAGAACTCAGCGTCATGCCGCAGAGCCCACGCCACCCCCTTGGCGAAGATCGCCGCATCGGCAAGCTCCTCCGAGAGCTTCCCCCCGGAGGCGTCGAGGGAATCGTTCAACGTCTGCAGGCCCTGCTCGAGCGCCTGCCTCCGCTCCGCGGTCAACGGCTGCGGATCGGCCGCAGACCAGGGGACTGCGCCTGTGACAGACGAGGAACACTCCCGTTGGCGACACCAGCCAACACGAGCGCCATGATCGCGGCCCACGGCCCCCGACGATGACGAGTCATTCTTTTTCCCCCTGAGACCGAATCTCCCACCGGCGCTTCCCCGACGAGCGAGAATGGAACCGCACGCTCACAGCGCGCTTCACGCCTCGCCCGAGCACGCAGACACCACGTTCGTTGACGGGTTGGCTCGAGGTTGACACAATTTTTCAAAAGCCGAGTGAGCCCTGGAAAGCTTTGGCGACTGCTCATCTGATAAAACCCCTTCCGGAGGACGCGCGTGATCATCGCCGGCGACTTCAGCCGCGGCATGCTCACCAGGGCCGCCCCCGGTTCGGCGATGGTGCTCTTTCGTGGCCGGATCGGGAAGGGGTTCCGTTCCAGCACCCATGACGTCACGGTGCGGGCCGTGAAGGCGGTGGTCGATGGCTGACGCGCTCGCCCTCCCCAGGCCGGTCGGCGTCGTCGGCCTCGGGCTGATGGGGACGGCGATCGCCGGCCGGCTCCTCGACGCCGGCTGTGAGGTCCGTGTCTGGAACCGCACGCCGGCGCGCGCCGACGCTCTCCTCGCCCGCGGCGCGCGCTGGACCGACGACCCGCTCGGCGAGTGCCACCTCGTGATCGTGAGCCTCTACGACGGTGCCGCGGTGCGCGCCGTGATGGAGCCCTGGCTCGCACACGCGGCTCCGGGGCGAGTCGTCGTCGACACCTCGACGGTCGATCCTGCGGTCACCGCGTCCCTCGCGGCCGCGGCCCGGGCCCGCGGCCTTTCATGGCTCGATGCCCCGATCTCCGGGTCGAGTGTGCAAACCGCGCGTGGCGAGGCGACGGTGCTCGTCGGCGGCACGGCCGAGGAGGTGGCGGCCCTGGCGGACCTGTGGGCGATCCTCGGCGGCCGCAGGCACCATGTCGGCCCGACGGGGAGCGCCTCGCAGATGAAGCTCGTCACGAACCTCGTCCTCGGACTCAACCGCGCGGCGCTCGCCGAGGGGCTCGTGTTCGCCGGTGTCCTGGGGATCGATCCCCAGGCCGCCCTCGACGTCCTGCGCGACAGTCCGGCAGCCTCGCGGCAGATGGAAACGAAGGGGCCGAAGATGGTGGCGGGGGACTTCTCGGTGCAGGCCCGGCTCGGGCAGCATCTCAAGGACGTCGACTTGATCCTCGACGCCGCGGCGGGCGCCGGCGTGACGCTCACGCTCGCCGCTGCCCACCGCGCCATCCTCGACACTGCCGTGGCCGCGGGCCTCGGCGACCTCGACAACAGCGCGATCATCAGCGCCTACCAGCCCGATTCGCGGCGGGGGGGAGGACGCCCGCCGTGACCGCCTCCCCCCTCACGCCCCGGGCCCGAGTGATGGTGCTCCTGGCCGCGATCCTGGCGATGGTCTTCGACGGCATGGAATTAGGGATGATGCCGATCGCGTCGTTGGCGGTCTCGCGTTCGCTCCTCGGCGCGAACTGGACTCCGACGTCCGGCGGAGATTGGTTCGCGCGGTGGACGGCGGCCCTGATGCTCGGGGCGGCGCTGGGCGGGGTGCTCGTGGGGATGCTCGGGGACCGCGTCGGGCGGACTCGCGCGATGGGGGCGAGCGTCCTCGTCTACTCCCTCTTCGCCGGGCTCGGGGCAGGGGCGGGCGATCCGTGGGAGATGCTCCTGTGGCGCTTCCTCGTCGGCATCGGGGTCGGGGGCCTGTGGCCCAACGCAATGGCGCTCGTCGCCGAATGCTGGAGTGGGGCCTCCAAGCCTCTCGTCGCGGGCGCGACGAGCGCCAGCCTCAACGCGGGGATTCTCCTCCTCGCACTCCTGACGCGCTTCTGGACGGTGGATGCCGAGTCGTGGCGTTGGCTGTTCAAGCTGGCGGCGGCGCCGGCGATTCTCGGGGTCGCCATCCTCCTCCTCATCCCGGAATCCCCCGCCTGGAAAGGCGCTGCGCGGCGAGCGGAGCGCACGCCGTTGGCGGTGCTCCTCGGACCGAGTTTGCGCTGGCGGACGGCCGCGGCGATGGCGGTGGCCGCGGTGCCGATGGTGGGGGCGTGGGCGGCGAGCAAGTGGATGATCCCCTGGGCCGACGCCGTCGCCGGAGCCGTCGATCCGGGCTACAAGTCAGCCACGCAGGGGTGGTGGGCCGCCGGGGCGACGGCGGGAAGCTTCGCCGGGGCGCTGGTCGCCACGCGTCTCGGCCGTCGAACCGGCTACCTCCTCATGAGCGTGGCCACGGCAGCGCTCACGGTGGCGATGTTCCGTTTCACGTCGCCGCTGAAGCCGTCGTTCCTCCCGGTGGTGTTCGCCCAGGGCCTCGTGGCGACGCTGTTCTTCGGTTGGCTGGCGGTGTTTCTCCCCTCGATCTTCCCCGTGGCCGTCCGCGCCACTGGCAGTGGCCTGGCCTACAACGGCGGCCGCTTCGCCACCGCCGCCGGCGTGCTCGGCGCGGGATGGCTGTTCACGGTCCTGGGGGGAAACTACCCGAACGTGGGCGCCACCTGTGCGCTCGTGTACGCACTCGGGGTCGGCGCGGCCTGGCTGGTGCCCGCCGAGGAGCCGCCGCCCGCCCCCTGACTCGCCGCCGCGGAGGTGGCCCGTCACACCCCCTACCCCTTTGGCACATCCGGCCTGGCCCTTGCCGTCTCGCTGGCCGCGGACGGATGGGAGTTCCGCTCTGGCCATGGGGCCTGAGCGTTCGGCCGAGGCGATCTGTCCCCTCCGAGGGTGGAAGGTCTACACTCCGACGTTGAAGGCTCCTCGCCATCACGCCGCCCGCCCCGTCGAGAGGAATCCGCGATGCGATCCCCACGCTCTCCCTTCCGTGCGATCCTGGCCGCCGCAGCCTGGGCCGCGCTTGCGACGCTGCCACTGGCTCCGAGCGCCCGCGGCCAGGCCCCCTCCGCTGGCGACTGGCCGCAGTTCCGCGGGGGGACGGCGCTCGGGCTTGCGGGGGATACGGTCCTTCCCCTCGCCTGGGACAAGTCTCCCGGGTCGAAGGGGACGATCGCCTGGCGGTCGGCGATTCCCGGCGCGGGCTGGTCGCAGCCGGTCAGCGTCGATGGACGGATCTACCTCACGACGGCCGTGATCCCGGGGGGACGGAAACCGAAGGGGATGTCGGGGGGTGTGATGGATCTCTCCACGATGGGCTGGGGGAAGCCGCCGAAGGATCCGGTCCAGTGGCGCATCCTTTGTCTTGATGCCACTGACGGGAGCCTGATCTGGTCGAAGACGGTCGTCGAGCAGGCGCCGAAGTATGCCACCCATGCCTCGAACACCTACGCCACCGAAACCCCCTGTGCCACTCCCGACGGCGTGTGGGCCTTCTTCGGTGCCACCGGCACCGTCGTCTCCCTCGACCGCGACGGCAACGAGCGTTGGAAGCGCGAGTACGGCCCGCAGCCGATCACGAACTCCTTCGGCACCGGAGCCTCGCCGGTGCTCCACGACGGCAAACTCCTCGTCCAACTCTACAACGACGAGGCCGGCGACCTCCACTGCCTCGACGCCGCCACCGGCGCCGATCTCTGGACAGCGACGCGCAACAAGGGGGCCTCGTGGGCCACGCCGATCATCTGGAACAACGGCGGCACCACCGAGGTGGTGACCGGCGGCCAGGGCTCGATCGTCGCCTATGCACTCGCCGATGGCAGCGAGCGCTGGCGCTACGGCGGACTCGATACCTCGTTTGCCTGTTCGCTCGGCGCCGACGCCGAGGGGGTCTACTTCGGGACCTCGAGCCCCGGCTCGAAGGCCCCCGCGGCGGCGATCCTCGCCGGGGCCAGCGGCGACGTGTCGCCCGGGAAGGACGGCGAGAAAAGCGCTACGGTTCCCTGGCAGCGCACGAAGAGCGGGGCCGGCATGCCCTCCCCTCTCGTCGTCGGCGATCTCCTCTACTTCTTCGGCAACACCGCCGTCTGCTACGACAAGCGGACCGGCGAGGAGAAGTACCGCAAACGCCTCCCTGGGGGGACGCAGGCCGTTGGTTGCCCGATCGTCGTCGGCGATCGAATCTACGTCGTCAACGAGCTCGGGAAGACGATCGTTCTCAAGACTGGCCCAGAGTTCGAGGTGCTCGCCGAATCGGATCTCGGCGCCGACGGGGAGGTGTTCTGGTCGACCCCGGCCGTGGCTGGAAGCTCGCTCCTCATCCGTTCCTCCGACGCCCTCTACTGCATCCGCGGCGAGTGAGTCTGAAACCGTTCTGCGATTCCCCCTTTGGCCCCGAAGGCTCCCCATGCGCCACGTTCGTCTTCTCATCGCCCTCGTCGTCGCCTGCTGCTGTGCGCCGGGAAGCGCGTCGGCGGCCCCTCCCCTCAAGGTGGGCATGGAGCTGGCCTACCCACCGTTTGAGATGTCCGACGCAGCCGGCAAGCCGACCGGGGTGAGCGTGCGGATCGCCGAGGCGCTCGGGAAGCACCTCGACCGCGAGGTGGTGATCGAGAACATTTCCTTCGACGGCCTCATCCCCGCCCTGAAAGTCGGCAAGATCGACTGCATCATCTCGTCGATGACCGCGACGCCGGAGCGGGCGAAATCGATCGCCTTCTCGGAGCCCTATTTGAAGACCGGGCTCGCGCTCCTCGTGGGAAAAAAGTCGCCGGTGCAGGGGGCCGAAGATCTCGACATGAAAGGGCGGACGATCGCCGTGAAGAAGGGGACCACCGGCCACCAGTTCGCCTCGTCGACGTTCAAGCAGGCCCGCCTCCTCGTCCTCGACAAGGAGGCCGCGGCGGTCCTCGAGGTGGTGCAGGGCAAGGCCGACGCCTTCATCTACGACTCGCTCTCGGTCTATCAGAATCACAAGCGCCATCCCGACTCGACGCGGGCCTTCCTTCGCCCGTTCCGCGAGGAGGCCTGGGCTGTCGGGCTGCGGCCGGCCGACCGCGAGCTGCGCGAGCAGGTAAACTCGTTCCTGGAGGCCTTCCGGGCCGACGGGGGCTTCGAGAAACTCGGCGACGAGTTCCTCCCCGAGGAGAAGGCCGCCTTCAAGGCCGAGGGGATTCCGTTCTACTTTTGAGCCGCGCATGTCCGAGCCCCATCCCCTTCCGACGTCGTTCCGCAAGGCTGCGGCGATCGGCCGCTGCTTCATCAAGGTCACTACGATTCTTGTGGGGATCTTCTTCACGGCGTGCTCGCGACCGGCCACGCTGCCGACAGCGCCTGTCGCGGTGAAGGAATCGCTGCGGCAAGCTCCATCGGCTGCCCCCGTCGAGCCCTCCGCCGGCCCGGTCTGGTTCACCGACGTCACGGCCGCGTCGGGGATCGACTTCGTGCACCATTCCGGCGACTCTCCCGAGAAGCCATTCCCCTCGGCCAATGGCAGCGGCCTCGGGGCGATCGACTTCGATCTCGACGGCCGCCACGACCTCGTCTTCGTCAGCGGCGTCCCCTTCCCGGTCGATGAGGCC
>JBIIQL010000397.1:0-4118 GCA_044342095.1 Pirellulales bacterium | reverse complement strand
GCGGGGCTCCGGCGCGCGTCAACGACCAGCAGTGGGAAAACCAAAAAAAGCTCTACACCGTCGAGGAGGGGATCTACGTCGCCCCCCGGGCCCCGACAAACACCTGGAATCTCTGGCACGAAGCCCACATCGACCGGCTCTTCCACCGCCTCATCGAGGATCTCGTGATCACAGGGGAGGTCGATCCCAATCGCGTCTATGTCCTCGGCTATTCGGCCGGTGGCGATGGCGTCTATCAGCTCGCCCCCCGGATGGCCGATCACTGGGCGGCGGCGGCGATGATGGCTGGCCACCCCAACGGCGTCTCCCTCGAGCCGGTGCGGAATGTCCCCTTCGCGCTCCAGGTGGGCGCCCTCGACACCGCCTACGACCGGGCCAAGATCGGCGCCGACTACGGCCGGGCCCTCGAAGCTTTTCGTGCGGCCGACCCGAACGGCTACGAGACCTTCGTGAAGATCCACGAAGGGAAGGGGCATTGGATGGACCGCGACGACGCCGCCGTCCTCCCCTGGATGGCGAAGCAGACCCGCAATCCCGTCCCCGATCGGGTCGTCTGGCAGCCAACCGGCGCCTCGCG
Organism: Pirellulales bacterium; assembly: GCA_044342095.1. Lineage (GTDB taxonomy): Bacteria > Planctomycetota > Planctomycetia > Pirellulales > UBA1268 > QWOP01. Next base: position 3,541 of record JBIIQL010000397.1, on the reverse strand, counting down.
GGGGAGTTCTTCGTGGCTCGCCCTCCCCGCCGATGCCCCCCGCGGCGGCGGGATCATCGACGCCCGTATCGACGGGCAGCGGATCGACATCGCCCGCGCCGAGGGGCATGAAACGCTTCTCATCCGGCTCGACGATCGGATGATCGACGGCGACCGCCCCGTGACGATCCGCTTCGGTGACCGCGTCCTCTACGCCGGGCCGGTGACGCGGTCGATCGCGACGCTCGCCCGGACGCTTGCCGACCGCGGCGATCCGGAGCTTCTCTTTCCCTGCGAGATCACCGTCGCGATCCCGGCGGGCGAATAGCGAGCGGCTGTCAACGCCTTGGGGGATGAGGTCGTCCCCTGTGGGGGAGGTGCGCACCATGTCTTGTGCAAGGCGTCTGGTCGCTGCGCCATCCGTGCAGTGCCCTACCCGATTCGTCACCACTGCTGCCCTTCTCGTCAAAGAATCCATCCGGGGGGTTGGGGCCGCGCGATGGTCTGATACGACTTCAGGCGAGTTTCGCGTGACGGCGGATTGCGACGAGTGGCTGAGGGAAGAATCCAATGGCAGGAAATGGTGCGATCGATCTGGCCGGGCAACCCGCGGTGGTGAAGGCCGGCGGCTTTCGATGCCTTGGCAGGCCGATGGCGCTTGCGGGCGCCGTCCTTGCCGTAGCGTTGCTGATGGCTACGACGGCGAACGCCCAACTGACCACCACGACGAGCGGTACCGGCTACTGGGCCGTTACTACTGGGAGCACTGGACGCTGGTTGCAGAGTGGCACGGCGGTCAACGACACCGGTAACTGGGTGGCGGGCTCCAATGCCACCTTCGCCGACGCCGGCACCTACACCTTCGGCAGGCTCGTTGCCACGGGTTCGGCGACCCTCGGCAACATCACCACTGGCACCGGCGTGTTCATCAGCTTCAACGACACGACCACAGGCAATGTCATGAACCTCGGCGGCGTGAAGACGTTCGACGTCGGCGCCGGGAGCGTGGTCAACTTCGGAGGAATCACATCAGCCGGTGCGAACGGCATCATCAAGACCGGGGCTGGCACCATGATGTTTCAGGGAAGTAGCTACACCGGAGGCTTTACGCTCGGCACCAGCGGCAGCGTCGGCGGCACCTTCATCGCCAGGTCAAACAATGCCTTCAGCGCCGGTGCGATCACGATCAACAGTGGCACGATGGGTGGAATCCAAAACTTCACTTCACCGGCCAGGAGCGCTGGCATTACCGTCGGTGGTGACTTCACGATCGGCGCGACTGGCACGATCGGCGGTTCGAGCGTTGAAGGCTTCAACGTTTCGTTCAATACCTCCGGCAACACCGTGAACCTCACCGGCGGCAGCCGAGCGATCACGCTCAACACGATCGGCACGGCGAGCTTCGGCCAAGCGGTCTCCAACGGCTCCCTGACCCTCAACCGGACTGCGACTGGCTCGGCGGGGGCGTTTGCGCTCTCGGGGTCGAACTCGTTCAGTGCATTGACCCTCGACAGCGTCAGGCTCAACGTCACCAGCAGCAACTTCGCACTCGGCAGCGGCACCGTGACCCTTCAGGGGGCCAATGCCACGACGCTCAACTTCAATGATGGCCGGACCTTTGCCAACACCTTCATGATCGCCGATTCCGCGGGATTAAAGACGATCGCTACCAATGCCAACAGCACCATCACGGGCACGATCACCAACAACGACTCGACGGGCGGGTTGGTGCTCGGGGGCACCTCGACCCGCACGCTCACGGTCGGATCGATTTCGGGGACCGGCTCGAGGGGGGTGACTTTCGGCAGCAGCGTTTTGACCGGCACCGTTACCTTGACCGGTTCTTCGACCTACGCCGGTGACACGCGCATCGACTCCTCGACGTTGAGGATGTCGGGAGCGGGTGCCGTTCCAGCAGGTGGGAATCTCGTCTTCCAAGGATCTGGTACAGCAACCTTCGATCTCAACGGCACGACGCAGACCGTCGCTGGCCTCAATGATTCGGTTCTTGCCGGGGCGATCAGGTCGACGGCCTCCAATGGAAAGCTGATTGTCGGCGACAGCAACGATTCCACGTTTCGGGGAGTGATGTCGACGGCGAACCTGGCGCTCGAAAAGGTCGGCACCGGCAAGCTGACGCTCACCGGGGCCAACACCTATTCCGGTGGCACGACGCTCACCGCCGGCACGCTCGCACTCGGGAGTGCCAACGCGATCGGCACTGGCAACCTTGCCGTCAACGGCGGCACGCTCGATCTCAGAGGAACGAGTGTCGCCGTGGCTACGTTGAGCGGCTCCTCCGGGGCGATGATCACCAGTTCCACAGCTGGGGCGGTGACGCTGACGGGCTCCTCAGCCTCCGACTCAACGTACGCCGGCGCGATTCAAGATGGCGCCGGCACGTTGTCGCTCGTGAAACAGGGCGCCGGCACGCTTGCCCTCTCTGGCTCGAGTACCTACTCCGGCGGCACGATCGTGTCGGGCGGGGCGCTCGTCGCCGGGAATGCCTCTGCGTTCGGGGCCGGGGCGGTTACGGTCGAAGCCGGTGCCACACTCGATATCACCGGCCTCCTCGTCCCCAATGCACTGGTCAATAACGGGGGCACGATCCTCGGCGTCGACACGCCAACAGGATCGTTATCGGGTGACAACACCTTCTCTGCCACCACCATCGCTGCCGTCACCGTGACCTCGGGTACGACGACGTTCGCTGGTCCGGTATCGGGATCGGTGGCTGTCGACCCCGGTGCCGCCGTCGTCTTCACGAGTGATGTCAATGCGTCGGTGACCGTCGGTGGGAATGTCTCGTTCTCGGCTCCGGCAAGCGAGTCATCCGCCGTGAATGTCACGGCAGGTGGCACGGCCACCTTCGAGAATGGCGCCTCCTACGCCGGGGCAGCGATCACCAATCATGGGAACATCGTCGTTGACGTGGCGTCGACCTTTGCCTTGGGTGGAGTCACCGGCTCCGGGAGCCTCGCCGTCGTCGGTGCGGGCACTGTCGAACTCACCGGCCAAAACGACTACACAGGAGTCACCAACGTCGCCAACGGCACGTTGATCGTCAACGGAACCGTCAGTGCCTCTCATGTCACCATCGGCAACGGCGGCACGCTCGGGGGCAGCGGCACGCTCGGGGCACCTCTGGCCGTGCAGTCTGGCGGCGTGCTTTCCCCTGGCAATAGCCCGGGGATCCTTGCCGCGGCGGCGCTCGATCTCCAGGCTGGGAGCACGACGCTCATGCAGGTCATCGGCTCCGGGTCGGCGGCCGGCACCGCCGGCACCGACTACGACCAGGTGCAGATCACCACCGCAAACAGCCTGACCTATGGCGGTGAACTCGTGCTATCGTTCATTAGCAGTCCGCTGTTCGACAACGGCACGATGTTCAGCCTGTTTCAGTTCACCGGCACGGCGGGGGGAGGGTTTACGTCGGTGACGACGGCGGCGGGGAGCAGCAGCTATTCCGGGATGACGTTCCAGCACAACGCCAACGGCAACTGGTACACCCCCGACACCTCCAGGGGCCAGTACCTCGTCTTCGATCCTGCCACCGGCCGGC
>JBIIQL010000396.1:0-4120 GCA_044342095.1 Pirellulales bacterium | reverse complement strand
GATCACATGCATGCCAGCCCCAGCCTGGCGGCGATGCATCTCGGCAAGCATGTCCAGTGCCAGAAGCCGCTCACGCATACCGTCTTCGAGGCCCGGCAGATGCGCGAAGCGGCCGAGCGCTTCAAGGTCGTGACGCAGATGGGGAATCAGATCCAGTCGCATCCCGCCTACCGGACGGCCGTGAAGCTCGTTCATGACGGCGCGATCGGGAAGGTGAAGGAAGTTCACGCCTGGCAGCCAGGGGCGATGGGGTGGCGGAAGGTCGACGATCGCCCCGAAGGCACCGCCGACGTCCCCCCGACGGTCCACTGGGACGAGTGGCTCGGCGTCGCCCCCTCGCGCCCTTATCTCCCCGAGATCTACCACCCCTTCAACTGGCGCGCCTGGCAGGACTTCTCCAACGGCCAGCTTGGCGATTTTGGCTGCCACATCCTCGATCCGGTGTTCATGGCCCTCGAGCTCACCGCGCCGCGGACCGTGCGGGCCTCCTCGCCGGGAGTCAACCGCGAGGTGTGGGCCCTCAAGTCACTGGTCACCTGGGAGTTCCCCGGCACGAAGCGGACGGCAGGCCCGGCGGTGAAGGTCCACTGGTATGACGGCGAGGGGCATGTGCCGACGCACGAGCGCCTCTCGCTGGCCGCCGATGTCGTGCTCCCCGGAAGTGGCTCGGCGATCATCGGCACCGAGGGCACGCTCCTCGTGCCGCATGTCGAGATGCCGCGGCTGGCCCCGACGGAAAAGTTTGCGAGCTTCGAGATCCCGGTCCAAGAAGCACGCAATCACTACACCTCCTGGATCGACGCCATCCGTGGCACCGACCAGACGACGAGCCATTTCGGATACTCAGCGCCGCTCACCGAGACGGTCCTCCTGGGAACGATCGCGATCCGCCATCCCGACACGCTCCTCACCTGGAACGCCCCCGGCTTCGTCCTCTCCGGCGTGCCGCACGCGGCCGAGCTGCTCACAAAGCCCTACCGCGGCGGCTGGATGCCGGCGTGGGTGTGAGGGAGGCTGGGGCCGGCACCTTCCTGCTCGCGCGGCCGTTCATGAAGCGATCTGGCCAGCGCATACCCAATAAGGTATGTTTCTTATGGCAGGCATGCCGCGAAAGCCGATCGTTTGGGTAGGGAGTTCGCTCAAGGACTTGCAGGGATTTCCGAAGGCGGTGAAGCGGGATGTCGGGACGGCGCTCGATTGGGCCGAAACGGGGCGACTCCATCCGTCGGCCAGACGCATGCATGGCCATTTGCGGGACGTGATCGAGATCGTTTCCGATCATGACGGCGACACCTTCCGGGCGATGTACACGACGCGCATTGGCGACGAGATCTATGTGCTCCATGCGTTCCAGAAGAAGTCGAAGAAGGGGATCGCGACGCCGCAGCACGAGCTCGACGTGATCGAAAGCCGGCTGAAGTCGGCCCGGCAATGGCACGCGTGGAAGTCTGGAGAGAAGGAAAAGCGATGAAGAAGCGAGCGCATGACGAAGTCGGGTTCACCGTCGGCTCGGGGAACGTCTTTCGGGACCTCGGGCTCGAGTCGCCGGACGAGGAGCTGTCAAAAGCCAGACTGGCGAGGCAGATCCACGACCGGTCCGTGGCCCTCGGGCTCAATGGCACGCAACTCGCGGCCCGGCTTGAAATCCCGCAGCCGAAGGCCTCCCGGCTCCTCCGTGGGTTTGCTGACGGATTCTCCACCGAGAAGCTCCTCGTGTTTCTCACGAGGCTCGGGCAGGATGTGCGGATCGTGGTGTCGGCCGCACGAGGTCGAGCCGAACTGGGAAAGATGACGCTCACGATGCCCCCGCCCGGAGCGAGACGCACAGCCCGATCACGTCCAAGGGCTGTTGCGGGCGGTCGTCGCACCCGAGCGCCTTGAATCGGCTCTCGTCACGAAGGTCGCCATGGGGGGAGCGGAGCGTCCCGACACGCTCCTGACGTGGAACGCCCCCGGCTTCGTCCTCTCCGGCGTGCCGCACGCGGCCGAGCTGCTCACAAAGCCCTACCGCGGCGGCTGGATGCCGGCGTGGGTGTGAGGGAGAGCGGGGAGGCCACGGCTACGTCGCGAAGCAGATCAGCCGGTGGAAGCCGTCGGGATCGACGAATCGCTCCTCCCCCGGGATCGTAAAGCCGGCGTCGCGCGCGAGCGAGGCGATCGTTGCCACGGTTTCGGGGAAGTCATGCTCGCGCACGTGGCGGCAGGTGTTGTCGAGCGCCTCGCCCACGAGTCCCCATCGCGTGGCGATTAGCTCTGTGTAGGCGGCGACAAACTCGTCGCGGGTCTCGCCCGGTTGTCTGAAGAGGTCGTAGAAAACGAGCGCACCGGCCGGTGCCAAGACTTCCCGGCAGGAAGCGAAGAAGCGCTGCTTTTCCTCGATGGAAAGATGGTGGATGACGTAGCCGGCAAGCATGACGTCGGATCGGGGGCCGTCGTGCACCGAGGCGGTGGTCAGATAGTCGAGCAGATCGGTTTCGACGAGGGTGACGTCGAAGGGCGCGGCGGTAAGCTGCCGGCGGGCCGCCTGCAAGGCTGCGGCCGAGGCGTCGACGCCGGTGTAATGGGCCAGCGGGGTGCCCGCGAAGGTGTGCGGGATGGAGGTGGCGTCGCCGCAGCCGAGGTCGAGGAGGGAAAAACGTTTTTGGAAACGCCCCTTCACGAAGGCGTGAATCGCTGCGCTGATCTCCCGGTGCCGCATGAAGTCTCGGTCGATGATCGACTTGTAGACCTGCCACTGCGCGAAGATCGCGGTGGCTCCCGCGACGTCCTTGACGGCCTTCGGCCCATCAGGGCCTGTCGGGAATGCGTGGGTTGCCATGCTCGATAGGGCCTTCACTTACGAAAATAGGTGCGCCAGCAATTCCAGAAACGGCAGCGCGCACTCCGCGGCGCAGGCAGCGGGTGAGCTGGCTGCCATCTCCGCCCTTCTCTTGTGGACCATTGCCGCGGCGACGTCGGCGGGATTGTCGCGGATGACTTCGGAAAACTCCCGGCACTCCCCCTTGATCCAGTCAGCCAGTTCAGCCTGGCTCATCGCCTTGACCTGCTGGAGATCCTGGTAGTTGTAAGGAACATGCCTGCCCAGTTTCGTCAGGTGTGTGACGAACACCGCGCCATAGGTGGGCTCGTGGGGCATGTCTTCGGCCCTCCTTGTCAGGCCTTGATCTCGGCGACGATCTCGGCGATGCGGGTTTTTTGAGCGGCATCGAGCTGTTCAAACCACGCGGCTGAGGCGTCGCCGCAGATTCCGAGCGCCGCGAGCGCCGCTTTCACGCCGACGATCACGCGGCCGGGCTCCGTGCCGACAGCATAGAGCCTGCCAAGGGAGAGGACTTTCTGCTGGAGGCCGGCAGCGCGGGCTTCGTCGCCGCGATCGAGCGCTGCTTGAAGGTCAACGAACAGACGGGGGTGGACGTTCGCCCCACCGCAGACGCCGCCGTGGCCACCGAGGGCATGAGCCTGGGGGAGCATCTGCTCCGGGCCGATCAAGAGCGACCAGTCGGGGCGGACCTCGTGGACGACCTTCGAATAGCCGGCAAACGTCTCCAGATCGCCGCCGGAATCCTTGAGGCCGACGATCTCCGGGAGGTCGGCGAGGCGGCGGACAAGCTCCGGCTCGAGCACCACCTTCACCATCTCCGGCATGTTGTAGAGAAGGAGCGGCAGCGGCAGGCCGGCCACGAGCGATCGGCACCAGCGCTCGAGTGGCTCTTGGCCTGCCGGGAAGTAGTACGGGGGGGCGGCGACGACGGCTGCCGCGCCGCTCTCAGCTGAAAATCGGGCGAGGGCGAGGCTGTCGGCAAGGGCGGTGTCGCTGATCCCGACGAGCACCGGCACGCGGCCGGCGACTTGCTTGACGGTGCGCTCGACGACGGCGCGGCGGACCGCCGGCGGGAGCGCCGGGCCTTCGCCGGTGGTGCCGAGGACAAACAGCCCATGGACGCCGCCGGCGAGGACATGCTCGATGAGCCGCTCGAGGCCGCCGACGTCGAGGGTGTCGCGGTCGACCAGCGGCGTCGCCAGCGGAGGAATGATGCCGTGGAAGCGCGAGGGAGAGGTGCTCATGGTGGGCGTCGTGAAGGAAAGGGTGAAGGCCGTGGAGGATCGCTATCCGTCGATG
>JBIIQL010000395.1:0-4130 GCA_044342095.1 Pirellulales bacterium | reverse complement strand
TCTTCGCCGCCACGTCGCGATGGTGCTTCTCGAGGAAGCTCTCGAACTGGTGGCTGAAGTTCGCCTTCCCCTTGCCATGCCCCACGAGCAGGACACCGCGGGCCGGAGCGAGGGCGTGGGCGAGGGACTTGAAGTAGGCGGCCGTCTCCGGGCCATCGACGTCGAAGGCGCCGCTCGGATTGCCGTGGCGGTGGAAGATGTTGTGATTGACGTGTGACGGATCGGGGGCCTTCACCGTCTCCGGCGCGGTGGTTGCTTCTGAATCGACGCAATAAATGCGCGCGTGGCCGGCATCGACCGCCACGACGGCGAGCTTGCCGGTGATGTCGACCGGCGCCCCGCCATGGCTGCCGACGGGATGGACGGTCGTCGTCGGGGCATGGCGGTTGTGGGAGTCGCTCGTCATAGATGAGTCCTCTGGGGTGTGCGTGCGGGGGTGAACAGAAAACCACCCTCCTCAAGCCAAGCTACCAGTTTGCCGCCGCGGAGCCAGCAGCGGGTGCCTCTGAACGCTCCCCGGCGCCGGCTCAAGGCCAAGGCTTGGCGAAGGTGGCGCCCGATCGGTAGATTTCCGCTGTTTGCCTTGAAAAAAAAGGAATCGCTCCATGCGCCGCGGTCTCGTCCCCACGTGCTTCGCTCTTGGCATCTTGCTGCTCGCCGCCCCCCTGGTCGCCCGAGCCCAAGGCCAATCAGCCGAAGCGATCTACTCCGGCGGGCCGATCCTCACGATGCGGGGCGCGAGCCCGGAATATGCCGAGGCGCTCGCCGTCAAGGATGGGATGATCCTCTCCGTGGGGCGAAAGGCCGATGTGGCAAGGCACGCTGGACCGACGACGCGGCAGATCGATCTCGCCGGCCACACGCTTCTGCCGGGGTTCATCGATACCCACGGCCACATGGTCTATTTCGGGAAGAACCTCGTCGATGCCGACCTCTTCGGCTCGAAAGACATTCCCGAGATCGTCGCCCGGATGAAGGCCCAAGCTGACAAAGTTCCGGCGGGGGGATGGATCGTCGGCTTCGGGTATCAGGCGAAGCAGCTCGCCGAGAAGCGGACGCCGTCGCGCGAGGAGCTCGACCGGATCTCGACCGAAATCCCGGTGATGATCGTGGACAGCTCCGGTCACGCGGGCGCCGGGAATTCAAAGCTCTTCGAGGTGGCGGGGATCGATGCCGAGTCCCCCGATCCCGCCGGGGGACTCTTCGCCCGCGGCCCCGACGGCAAGACGCTCCTCGGGCCGATGGAGGAAACGGCGCTCAACGCCGTCCGGAGCCAGCGTCCGCCGTTCACCGGAGCGCTCGCCGCCGCGGCGATCACCGGCGCCGCGAAACGCTGGGCGAGCTACGGCCAGACGACGGCGATGGAGGCGGGGCTGGGACTGGGAAGCGACGACATCGGCATCGTTCTCGAAGCCATCGAAGGGAACCTCCTCCCCATCGATCTCTACGTCGCCGCGAAGGACTCGACCGTCGACGATGCTCTCGCGGCGGCCTACCGAGTGGGAGAAGCGGCCGAGGCCACGGATGGCGGCGGGGACGTGGCGACGCGGCTCCTCGCGGCCCGGCCCGATCTCGATCGCCGCTATGTCAATCGCGTCCGGCTTGGCGGGGTGAAGTTCTGGCTTGACGGCAGCCTCGACACGGCTTGGATGAACGAGCCGTACGCCGCCAATCCGCCGGGCAAGACCGGGGAATACCGGGCCTACCGGCAGATCCCCGACGAGGTTCTCGAAGCGGCCTTCGATCGCTTCTGGCCGACCGACTTCCAGATCCACATGCACATGAACGGCGACGCCGCGGCCGATCAGGCGCTCAAGGCGATCGAGAAGGCGGTGGCGAAGCACGGAATGAACGACCATCGTCCGGTGTTCGTCCATGCATCGTTCTTGCGCGACGATCAGATCGCGAAGCTGAAAAAATATGGCGCCGTGCCGAGCTTCCTCACCTCCGGCCTCCTCCCCGGCGGGGACGCGGTGGTGCGGATGTGGGGGGAGGATCGAGCGGCGCAGTCGATGGCGACCCGGACGATGCTCGAGGAGGGGATCCCGTTCACCTTTTCGCACGACGCGCCGGTGAGCCCGGAGCCGTGGATCCTCACGCTCGTCAGCTGCGGCGTGAATCGGAAGACGCCGTCGGGGCGGGTCATCGGGCCCGATCAGCGGATCCCCCCCTACGCCGCGCTCCGTGCCGTGACCGCGATGGCGGCGTACGAGATCAAGGAAGAGAAGTCGAAGGGCACCCTCGAGCCGGGGAAGCTCGCGGATCTGGTGATCCTCGAAAAAAACCCGCTCGAAGTCCCCTCCGAAACGATCGGCGACATCGCCGTCCTCGAAACGATCAAGGAAGGAAAGACGATCTGGCGACGCGGGGAGGAATGATCGACGCGTGACCCGTCACGGCATGGTCGCCGTGGGCTCGAGATCGAGCTGGAGATACTCCCCTACCCCGGGCCGAGCGGGAGGTCGCAAGCCCCGCTTTCACCAGAGGCGGCGCTCATCGAGGGCGGCGAGAAACGCCGCAACCGGGAGGACGTCGATGCCGTCCTCGGTGCGCTGCGGTCGATCGCCGAGATAGACGATCACCCGTCGCCCGAGCCCTGCCAGCCCATGGATCGCGCGTAGCCCGGCGAAATCCCTCGACACGAGCGACGTCTTCGCCTTCGCCTCCACGGCCGTGAACCGCTTCCCCGCCTGAATGAGAAAGTCGACCTCGATTTGCCCCTCCGTCGGCGCCCAATACCACAGACCGTCGAAGGGATGGCCCGAGCCACTGGCAGGCTCGCCGTAGGCACGGAGTAGTTGCCCAATCCATCCCTCGAACAGCGGCCCCCGCTCGGCGGCCGTGGGGGGATGAAACTCCCGCTTCACAGCCCGCACCACGCCGCTATCGACAAAATAGAGCTTTGGATGGCGACGCTCCTTGACCCGCAGCCGCGCTTCGTAGCCCGGCAGGAGCCAGGCCAAATGCGTGTCGGCAAGGATGCCGAGATAGCCCTCGACCGTCGTCCGGGCCACGCCCGCATCCCGCGCGAGCCCCGCCACGGAAAGCACTTGGCCGTGAAAGACCGCCGCCACCGGGAGAAATCGGGCGAAGCCAGGAAGATTGCGGACGAGCGATTCGGCTTGGATCTCCTCCTTGAGATACATCTGCCCATAGGCTTCGAGGGCCTCGCGCCGGTCAGGGGCGGCCCAGATCACCGGCAGACTCCCATGGCGGAGCACCTCGGCGAGATCGAAATCGGCCCCCAACTCCCGCGGAAGAAGCGGAAACAGCTGCCGATGGAGCGCTCGGCCGGCGAGGAGATTCGTGCCGGCCTGCTTCAGCTTGCGGGCACTCGACCCGAGGAGGACAAACCGCATCTGTCGGTCCTCGATGAAGCGGTGCGCCTCATTGAGCAACCCCGGAATCCGCTGGATCTCATCGACGACGACGGTCGACCGACGGGGAAGCGTGCGCAGTTCGTTGGCGAACAGCCCCGGCTCGCGGAGGAACGACTGATAAAGCCCCTCGTCGAGCAGATCGATCCGTGGGGCGTCGGGGAACATGATCCGCGCCCAGGTGCTCTTTCCCGATCCCCGCATGCCGAAGAGGAAGAAACTCCTCCCCGTAGGGGGCCTGAGAAATCGATCGTATGGCCCTGGATGCACCATGATGTCATTTATACCGGAAAAATGACGGCAATGCTACCGGGCATGAACGCGAGATGACACGAAGCCACGCCCGGTGAAGCCCCGGGCGGTCTTCTCCCCCTCCGTTGCGACCGACAAGCAAAGGGGCCGACGGCGTCACAAGGGCGCGTGCTCACCCGTCGAGGTCGTCGATGGGCTGCCAGACCTGCGGCTGGGCCACAGACAAAAACGAGCGGCCCGCGGGAAGCATCCCGCGGGCCGCTCTCGATCAGTCGAGTCGCTTTATCGACGCCTGCGGCAGACGCGTCACAGCGCCCGGCGGTAGCGACGGTTGACCTTCGCCGCGCCCCCTGACGGAGCCGGCCGCGGGGTCGTGGGGCCGCCATCGCCGCCGGTCACCTCGCGAAACGCAGGCGCCGGGCCCGCGGCAGCCTGGCCACCGCCGCCATTGCCACCACCGCCTCCCGAACGCCGACCGCCACCGGAGCGTGCCCCCCCCGA
>JBIIQL010000394.1:0-4136 GCA_044342095.1 Pirellulales bacterium | reverse complement strand
CCGGGGGGCATTCATCGGCATCAGCCGCGGCGCGAGCCGCGATTTCCTCCCCAAGATGTGAGCGACGTAGGTGTTCATGACGGCCCGGAGCTCCCCGAGGACCGGGGGATCGATCGGCTTGTCGAGCGGGCCGGTGCGGAGGCCGCGGAGGACAGCCAGCGCCGCAGCCGACACCGAGACGACGACCCGGCGACCGCGGCGGCACGAGGCGCAGAGCACGCCGCCGTCGAGCATCCCGAAGGCGACTCGCCCCGTGTCGGCAACCGCCGCGCGGCATTCCGCGCAGCGTCCCAGCGCCGGCGCCTGACCGACGGCACGGAGGGCGGCGAGCTCGAAGCGGACGACACTCGGCCAGACGAGCGCGTCGGGGGCTTCGTGATTCGAGAGACGGAGGAGCGTCGCGTCGGCCGCATCGAACAACTCCGGCTGCGGATCGGCGTCCGCGGTGAGGGCATCGAGCAGTTCGGCGACATACATTCCGCCATGGACCGCCGCCAGGCTCGTGGCGACGCGAAACCTTCGTTCGAGGAAAGCCTCGGTGAGCAGGTCGAGTCCGCCCGACGATCTGCGGAGGACGAGTACCTGACAGGTCGAAAGCAGGTCAAGGGCGCCGTCAAAAGCGCTCTTCGGCCGCCACGCCCCCTTCGCCAGGGCCCGCAGCTTGCCGAGCTCGCGGGTGTAGAGCGTCACCACGGCGCTGGTTTCCCCGAACGGCACGGCGCGGATCACAACGGCGTGGGCCTTGTCCGCAGCCATCGGGCATCAATCCGGGGGGGAGAGGCGAGTGACGCGGACCCGGTCGACCCGGTTGCGCGTGGCGGCGAGCACCTCCCACCGTCCGCCGTGCGATTCGAAGCGCTCGCCGGCGACCGGGATCCGGCCGAGATGGTGGAAGACGAACCCGCCGACGCTTTCGTAGTCGGCTTCGATCGGCAGGTCGAGACCGGTGGCCCGGGCGAGATCCTCGAGGCGGACGTTGGCCATCGCCTCGCAGACCCCCTCCGAAACCTGACGGAGGCCGTCGGAGAAGGCCTCGTCATGCTCGTCGGCGATCTCACCGACGATCTCCTCGAGCGCGTCCTCGATCGTCACCACCCCCGACACGCCACCGAACTCGTCGGTCACCACCGCCATGTGCGTGTGCGTCCGCTGGAACTCGCGGAGGAGGTTTTGGACGCTCATCGACTCCGGGACGAAATACGGGGGGCGGAGGAGCGGCCGCAGGGCAGGAGGCGCCGACGGGGCCGCTTCCCCGGCCGCGGCGGCGAGGTGCGTGAGGAGCTCGCGTGAATGGAGGATCCCGATGACGTCGTCGGGGGATCGGTCCCAGACCGGCATCCGCGTGTGGGCACTCTCGGTGGCCACGGCGAGCACTTCCGACCAGGCAGCGTTCACCGGGAGGGTCACCATCGACGTCCGTGGAGTCATGATCTGGGCGACACGGGCGTCGCGCAGATCCATCACTCCTTCGATCATGTCGCGCGCCGCCCCCTCGAGTCGCCCGTCGCGGAGGGCATCGTCGACGACCTGCCGGACCTCCTCCTCCACCGTCGGCTCGCCGGCGCGCCTTCCGAACGCCCCGCCGAGGAGACTCGCAAGCCAGGCCACGCCCACGACGAACGGCTTCACCGCCGCGACCAAGGGCCTCCAGATCGGCCAGATGGCGACGAGGATCCGCGGGCCGACCGTCCGCGCCAGGAGCATCGGCGCTGCCACGAGCAGAAACCACACGATCCCCATCCAGACGAGCATCACCGGCAGGCGGATTCGTCCCGGCACCAACTGGAGATCGAGCGAGTGGGCGGCGACGAGCGTCGCCGCTGTCGCGGCCACGACGACGATGGTGGCCGCGATGAAGGCCACCGGTTCGCTGCCGTCGACGATCTCGTCGGCCAACTCCGGCACGCCCCGATCCCGGCACAATTCGTGGACCCGGTGACGCGGCGCGCCGCGGGCCGCGCGGGCCTGGACAGCCGCGAGGCTGGCGATCCCGAGGAGCAGAAGCGCCATGCCGAGCGGTTCGGGGCTCATCGACCCCCTCCACCGCCACGTGGCTTCGCTTTTCCGGACGGTCGCGGCGGCGCCGGCAGGCCGAGCGCCTCCATGAGGGTCCGCTCACGGCGGCGCATCGCGCGCCGTGGCCCCGGTTGGAGATCGTCGTGGCCGGTGAGGTGAAGAATCCCGTGGATGACGTAGTAGGCCGTCTCCAAACGCGGCGTCGAGGCCACCTCCTTCGCCATCCGCACGGCGGTCTCGGTGCTGACGACGATGTCGCCACGCAACACGCCGTCGCCGCCTGGCATCCCCGCCGGCTCGGAGAGGTCGAACGTGATCACGTCGGTGGGAGTCGGGTCCCCCATCCATTCGTCGTGGAGAGCGGCGATCCGGCGGTCGTCGCAGAGGAGCACCGACACCTCGGCCGCGGCCACCTGCTCCGCCCGGAGGGCTTTCCGCACCAGCCGTTCGAGCCATCCGTGTGCGAGCTTCACGCGCCGCTGCCGGTCGATGACCTCGATCACCAACTCGTCATCCACCGCACCGCCGGCCTTCCGGCCACCGGACGCAGTCGAACGCTGCCGCTGTTTTCCTCGGGTCACGGGCACGGCATCCAGAGGGGCAGCACGACGTTCACGGCCTCTCAAGCCGTCCTCTGCTGATCAGGATACTTGACGCGGCCGTGATAGACGGCCGTGAGGCTCTTCACGAGGCTCTGCTCGATGATCTCGAGCTCCTCGAGCGTCAGGCCGCATTCGTCGAATTGGCCGTCGAGGAGCCGCTTCATCGCCAGATCGTGGACGAGCCCCTGGATCCGGGCCGGTGTCGGCTCGGTGAGGGCCCGGCTGGCGCTCTCCACGGCGTCGGAGAGCATGAGAACCGCCGACTCGCGCGTGCTCGGTTTCGGGCCGGGGTAGCGGTAGGTGTGCTCGTCGACCTCGCCACCGTCGGGATTCGCCTGCTGCCGCTCGGTCGCCCGGCGGTAGAAGTATTCGACGAGCGTCGTGCCGTGATGCTCGGCGATCAGATCGACGATCGGCTGGGGGAGGTTGTATTGTCTCGCCAGCTCCGCCCCTTCCTTGACGTGGGCGACGATGATCAACGTGCTCATCGCCGGGACGAGCGATTCGTGACGGCTCCCCTGTTGCCCCTGGTTCTCCACGAAGTAGACCGGCTTGAGCATCTTGCCGACGTCGTGGAAATAGGCCCCGACTCGGACGAGGAGGCCACGGGCCCCGATCGCCTCGGCGGCCGCTTCGCCGATGCTCGCGACGTTGATGGAATGGTTGTAGGTGCCGGGAGCACGCCGGACGAGTTCCTGGAGGAGCGGATGGGCGACGTCGCCCACCTCGAGGAGGCTCAAGTCGGTAAGGACACCGAAACTCCGCTCGATGAACGGGAGCAGTCCGGTCATGAGGAAGCCCGCCAGAAGCGTCCAGATGCCGGTCCGCCCGGCATCGTAGAGAAGCTGGGTGCTCATCGACCGGCCGTCGAGGAGTTCGGCGCCGAGCTGGGTCATCAGGGCGACGACGCCGGCCCACAGCCCCACGTAGATCAGCTTGCTGCGGCTCCGCAGCCTCCCCATCCAGAAGACCATCGCCGCCGATGCCGCCGTGAGCGTGACATAGTCGGCGAGGCCACGGCCGAGCCCGACGACGACGACGAGCGCCACCTCGGCGGCGAGAAGGAGGGCGAGATCCTCGTCGTAGGCGATCGCCACCGTCATCGCGAACACGAGCAACGGCACGATCTCAGCCCGCCAGGCGTCGCCCGAGGCGAACAGGCAGACGATCGTCGTCACCACGGCGAGGCCGAGAAGCGTGGCGACGTGGCCGAGGTCATCGAGAACCTCGCGGTGGTGCATGTGGATGTAAAAACCGGCGAGCGTGAACATCGCCACGAACAGCCCGAGCATCGACAGCGCCCGACCGGCCCGCGGGCGGGCGTCCTGACGCCGGACATACTCTTCGTGCTCGTAGCGCAACAGTGCCAATTCCTCCTCGCGCACCGGCTCGCCGGGGGCGGAGAGGATGTCACCGGCGGCGTAGCGCACGAACTGCTGCGGCGTCTTCTCACGGGCCTCGGTCCGCGCCTGCTGAGTCGCCTCGGGATCGATCTCGAGTGACCCGGCGAGCTTCGGC
>JBIIQL010000393.1:0-4147 GCA_044342095.1 Pirellulales bacterium | reverse complement strand
GCCGGGGCCAAGGGGACCGGCAAGTGGATGAGCCAGCTCGCCCTCGATCTCGGCGTGCCGAGCACGCTCGTTACCGAGGCGGTCTATGCCCGCTGCCTGTCGGCCATCCAGGCCGAACGCGTTCGGGCGAGCAAAGTTCTCGCCGGCCCCGACGCCTCGGCCACCAAGGTCGACCCGAAGGCTTTCACGGCACAGGTCCGCCAGGCGCTCTACGCCTCGAAGATCGCCAGCTACGCCCAGGGCTTCGTCCAGCTGGCCGCGGCCGCCAAGGAAAACGACTGGAAGCTCGACTACCGCTCGATCGCCATGCTGTGGCGGGGCGGCTGCATCATCCGGGCCCAGTTCCTCGAGCGGATCGCGGAGGCCTACGACGCCAACCCAGACCTCGAAAACCTCATGCTCGCCCCCTATTTCTCCAAGGCCCTCGCCGACGCCCAAGCTGCTTGGCGGCAGGTGATCGCGACCGCGGTGGCGATCGGCCAACCGGTGCCGGCCCTCATGGCGGCGCTCTCCTATTACGACGGCTACCGTCAGGCCCGCCTCCCGGCGAACCTCCTCCAGGCGCAGCGGGATTACTTCGGCGCCCACACCTACGCCCGCACCGACAAGCCGGGCACCTTTCACACCGAGTGGATCGAGCTCCGTCGCCCCGTCGCCTCCTCGCAGGCCTCCCGATGAGTGGCGGGAGCTCGAATCCGCGGAGCGGATACCTCGAAGGGCTCTTCGGCCTCTCGGGGCGGACCGCGGTCGTCGTCGGCGGCACGGGAGTGCTCGGCGGCGCGCTCGCCGAGGGGCTCGCCGCGGCTGGCGCTTTCACGGTCGTCGCTGGCCGGGGCGACGAGCGCGGGCACGCGTGCGTGGCCCGGATCGCGGCGGCCGGCGGGGAGGGGATGTTCCTCCCGGTCGATGCCACCGATCGGGCGAGCGTCGCGGGGCTCCTCGAGGCGACGCTCGCGGCCCGTGGCCGGGTCGACATCCTCGTCAACTGTGCCGGCGTCAACTCGTCGGTTCCCTACTTCGAGATCGCCGACGAGGACTGGGATCGTGTCCTCGACACGAATCTCAAGAGCACCCACCTCGGCTGCCAGCTGTTTGGGCAGGCGATGGCCGAGGCAGGTGGCGGCGCGATCCTCAACATCGGCAGCGTCTCGGCCGACAAGCCGCTTTCGAAGGTCTTCGCGTATTCGGCCTCCAAGGCGGCGGTCGTCAACTACACGCAAAACGTCGCCCGCGAACTCGCCCCCAAGGGAGTCCGCGTCAACGTCCTCTGCCCGGGATTCTTCCCCGCCGAGCAGAACCGGAAGATCCTCTCGCCGGAACGGACGGCCACGATCATGAGCCAGACGCCGATGAACCGCTTCGGGAATCCCGATGAGCTCGTCGGCGCGGCGATCCTCCTCTGCGCCCCCGTGGCGGGCCGCTTCATCACCGGCACCGATCTCTACGTCGACGGCGGATTCACCGGGATGCGGCTGTAGCCCGTCATCCGGCCTCCCTGTCCCCAGGCAAAAGCGAAGCGATTCATGCCGCACTCGATCGTCATCTTCGGTGCCTCCGGCGACCTCACCAGCCGGAAGCTCGTTCCGGCGCTCTACAACTTGTTTCGCGGGGGCTCGCTCCCCGCCGATACGCGGATCGTCGGCTACTCGCGGACGCCGATGAGCGACGACGCCTGGCGGGCCTCGCTCCGCGAGACGACGGCGAAGCACGCCGAGGGTGAGCCGTTCGACGAGAAGGCCTGGGGGGAGTTCGCCCCGCGGATCCACTACCAGCCCGGCGACATCGGCAGCAGCGCCGACATGGAGCAACTCAAGGAACGGCTGGCCGTGCTCGAAGGGGCCGCGGCCGTGACACGCGTCTACTACCTCGCGACGGCGCCGCAATTCTACGAGCCGGTCGTGGCGGCGATCGGCGCCCTCGGGATGGCGAGCGAAGAGAACGGCCCGCGGCGGATCGTCGTCGAGAAGCCTTTCGGCACCGATCTGGCGACGGCCAAGCGGCTCAACGCCCACCTCCACACGGTGTTCGCCGAGAGCCAGATCTATCGGATCGATCATTACCTCGGCAAGGAATCGGTCCAAAACATCATCGCGCTGCGCTTTGCCAACACGATCTTCGAGCCGGTCTGGAACCGACGCTACATCGATCACGTGCAGATCACCGTGGCCGAGGAGGTGCCGGTGGGGCGGCGCGGGGCCTACTACGACGGCTCCGGCGTCCTCCGCGACATGTTCCAAAACCACCTCCTCCAGTTGCTCATGGTGACAGCGATGGAAGCGCCGGTGAAATACCGGGCCACCGCCGTGCGCAACGAGAAGGTGAAGGTCCTCGAATCGATCCGCGCCTACGAGCCGGCGGAGGTGCCCGCCGCCGGGACGCGCGGGCAATACCGCGGCTATCTCGCCGATCCCGGCGTCGCCCCCGGGAGCCAGACGGCGACCTTCGGCGCCATCCGCCTCGAGATCGACAACTGGCGCTGGCAGGGAGTGCCGTTCTATCTGCGGAGCGGCAAGGCGATGTCGTGCCGGACGACGCAGATCGTCATCGCCTTCCGTCAGCCACCGCTCGAGCTCTTCGCCGAAGGATCGCGCGGCGGCGGCAGCCACCGCGAAGGGAACCGGCTCGTGATCCAGATCCAGCCGGCCGAAGGGATCCAGCTCCACTTCCACACGAAAGTGCCGGGAGGGGGAATGAAGCTCCGCCTCACCGACCTCGAGTTCAGCTACTCGCGCGAGTTCAAGGGACGGCTCCCGGAGGCCTACGAGCCGCTCCTCCTCGACGTCATGAGCGGCGAGGCGAGCCTCTTCGCCCGCAGCGACGAGGTGGAGAAGTCGTGGGAGATCATCGACCCGTTCGTGCGGGCCTGGGGCTCCGGGGAAATGGCGCCGATCGATCTCTACGAGCCGGGCAACTGGGGGCCGGCGTCGAGCGACGCTTGGATCAACGCCCAAGGGCGGAGCTGGTTCGACATCTGCCCGGTGCTGTAACGGCGCGGGCACCACGGCCGGAGACGCCGGCGGAGGGGATTTTCGTGGCTGACTCCGTCCCGCTCCAAACGCCGCCGCAGCGTGCCTTCAAGGCGCCCTCGATCGGCCATGTGCAGCTCGCCTCGCCGGTGCTCCAGGCGGCCCTCTCCGGCTACAGCGATCGGGCGATGCGCGTCCTCGCACGCCGCTACGGCGCCGCCTACTGCCTCGGCGAAGTCCTCCTCGACGCCTTCGTCGTCACGGCCGACCGCAGCAAGCGCAACAACGCCCGGCTTGCCCTCTCTCCCGAGGAGCATCCCGTCGGGGCCCAGCTCATGGGCTCGAATCCCGACGACTTCCCCCCCGCCGCCCGCCGGCTCGTGGCCGAGGGCTACGACGTCATCGACATCAACTTCGGCTGCCCCGTCAAGAAGGTCCTTGGCCGCTGTCGCGGCGGATACCTGCTGAGCGTGCCGGAGACGGCCCTCGAGATCGTCGCCCGGGTGCGCGATGCCGTGCCGGCCAACATCCCCGTCACCCTCAAGATGCGCCGCGGGATCGACGACTCGGCCCAGAGCGCCGAGCGATTTTGGACGATCTTCGACGGTGCCTTCGCCCGTGGGGTCGCCGCGATCACCGTTCATGGCCGCACCGTGCAGCAGAAGTATGTCGGCCCGAGCAACTGGGAGTTTCTCGGCGCGGTCAAACGCCATGCCGGCCCAAGGACCGTGTTCGGCTCCGGCGACTTGTTCAGTGCCAAAGCCTGCCTGTCGATGCTCGAACAGACCGGCGTCGACGGCCTGAGCATCGCCCGTGGGGCGATCGGTAATCCGTGGATCTTCCGCCAGACGCTCGCCGTTCTCGCCGGCGAGGCGCCGCCGCCGCCGCCGACGATCCACGAGCAGGCCGAGGCCCTCCGCGAACACTGGAGCCTCGCTGTCGACCTCTATGGCGAAAACCTCGCCGGCCGACAGATGCGGAAGTTCGCGATCAAGTATGCCCGTCTCCACCCCGATCATCTCGCCGTCCGCGATGCCTTCGTGCGGGTGAAGGTGAACGACGACTGGCAGGGGGTGATCGCCCGGCACTATCTCTCCGACGGGCCGGGGCGCGACCCCGCCGCCGACATCGACGAGACCGCTTCCTGTGACGAAGGGGAAGGATGAGCCGGCCGGCTCGGG
>JBIIQL010000028.1:0-14029 GCA_044342095.1 Pirellulales bacterium | reverse complement strand
GGCCGAGGCGACCGCCCGGCTCGAGACGGCGTGGAACGAGCTGCCGGGCAAGTGGCCTCTTGTCCCCGCAGCCGAAGGCCAGCCGGCCCCTGTGCCGCTCGAGGAACGCTTCGCCGGCTGGGAGCGCGAGGAAGCGGCCAAGGCGATCGACTGGCAGGTCGTAACGCCGCAGTCGTGGCAGACCTCCATGCCGCACTTGAAGATCCGCGACGACGGCTCGATCCTCGCAAGCGGCGATGTCACCAAGAGCGACCGCTACGAGATCGTCCTTCCCGCAGCCGACCATCCTGTGCAGGCGATCCGCCTCGAGGTCCTCCCCGACCCGAGCCTGCCGGCCTATGGCCCGGGCTTGGCCTGGTACGAGGGGCCGAAGGGAGATTTTTTCCTCTCCGAGATCGAGATCACGGCAGGAGGCGCGCGGGTGGCAGTCGCCGCGGCAAGCGATTCCTTCAATGGCACCGCAGCCTTCTCCGGGGGGAAGAGCACCGCGTCGCTCGCCCTCGACGGCGACATGTCGAGCGGGTGGAGCACCAATGGCGATCAGGGGCGGCCCCATGCGGCGGTGTTCACGTTTGCTGAGCCGGTCGCCCCCGGGACGCCGATCGAGTGTGTGATGAAGTTCGAGCGCCATTACGCCTGCCCGCTTGGCTGCTTCCGGCTCTCGGTCACGAGGGCAAATGGCGCCGAGGCCCGCGGGCTCACGGCCGCTGAAGAGGCAGCGCTGCGGAAGCCTGCCGCCGAGCGAACCGAGGCTGAAGGCAAGGCCCTGCGCCGCCGATTTCTCGCTGCCGCTCCGGAGCTTGCCGAGCCGATCAAGGAGATTCGCGGGCTCGAATCGCAGCTCCGCGGTGGGCCGACGACGCTCGTCCTTCGCGAGCGCCCCGCCGACAACCCGCGGAAGACTTTTCTGCGGCACCGCGGCGAGTACACGCAGGCCAGGCAGGAGATCGCTCCGGCTGTGCCGGCGTTTCTCCCCGGATTGCCTGAGGGGACTCCCGCCAATCGGCTGGCGCTGGCCGAGTGGCTCGTGTCGGGAAGTCATCCGCTCACCGCCCGGGTGACGGTCAACCGGCAGTGGCAGGCCTTCTTCGGCCGCGGCATCGTGCCGACGCTCGAGGATTTTGGATACCAGGGGACGCCCCCTTCGCATCCCGACTTGCTCGACTGGCTCGCCGTGACGTTTGTGGAAGACTTGCACTGGTCGCTCAAGAAACTCCACCGGCTAATCGTCACAAGCGCCACCTACCGGCAGGACTCGGCGGCAAATGCCGCTCACCTCGCGGCCGATCCGGCCAACATCCTTCTCGCCCGCGGCCCACGCGTGCGGCTCGAAGCCGAACAGATCCGCGACGGCCTCCTCCGCGCGGCAGGGCTCCTCTCGGAGAAGATGTATGGCCCGGGGGTGCGGCCGCCGCAGCCGGCCGGTGTGACCGAGACGGCCTATGGCGGCGGCGCGTGGGAGCCGAGCCCAGGGGAGGATCGCCACCGCCGCAGCCTCTACACGTTTCAAAAGCGGACGGCGCCGTTCGCGTTCGTGACGACCTTCGACGGCCCCTCCGGCGACAGCTGCCTCGCCCGCCGCGACGTCTCCAATTCCGCCCTCCAGGCCCTCACCCTCATGAACGATCCGATGTTCGTCGAGGTCGCCCGGGCCCTCGGGGGTGCGGCACTGGCAAGCCCGGGCGACGACGCGGCCCGGCTCGACGAGCTCGGCCGCCGCGTCCTCTCGCGCCCCTTCGCGGTCGAGGAGCGGGAGACGCTCCTGGGATTTCTCCGCGTCCAGCGGGAGCGACTTGCCGCGGGGCAACTCGATGCTGCGAAGCTCGGCGGCGACGGCGCCGGTGACAGAATCGACCGCGCCGTCTGGATGCTCGTGGCCAGAGCCGTGATGAACCTCGATGAAACGGTGGTGAAGCGATGAACGGCCTCCTCCATGCCACGCGGCGTCATTTCTTCTCCGAGTGCGGCCTCGGAGTCGGCAAGATGGCGCTGGCCGGATTGCTTGCCCGGGAGTGTGCCGCCGGAACGCCGCGGGCCGTCACCGGGCCGCTGGCTCCGAAGCCGCCGCACTTCCCGGCGAAGGCCAAGGCGGTGATCCAGCTGTTCATGGCCGGAGCACCGAGCCAGCTCGAGCTTTTCGACCACAAACCGAAGCTTGCCGAGATCGAAGGGAAGCCGATTCCGCCGGAGGTGATCGGTGGCCAGCGTTACGCCTTCATCCGCCCCGACGCCGCCGTCCTCGGGCCGCAGTTCAAGTTTGCCCGCCACGGCCAGAGCGGGGCGGAGATCTCCGAGATGCTCCCCTGGCTTGCCGGCGTCGTCGACGAGATCGCCATCGTCCGCAGCTGCCGCACCGACCAATTCAACCACGCCCCGGCGCAGATCTTCATGAACTGCGGCTTCGGCCAGCCGGGGCGGCCGAGCCTGGGATCGTGGGTCACCTACGGCCTGGGAAGCGAGAGCGACGAGCTGCCGGCGTTCGTCGTCATGAGCACCGGCGGCGGGATCAGCGGCGGCAGCGCGAACTGGTCGAGCGGGTTCCTGCCGTCGATGCACTCAGGCACGCGCTTCCGCAATGCCGGCGACCCGATCCTCAATGTCGGCCAGCCGGATGGTGCCGACGACCGGCTCGCCGCCGACACCCTCGGTGTTGTCGGGGCCCTCAACCGCACGCGACTGGCCGCCGACGGCGATCCCGAGATCGCCACCCGGATCGCCAGCTACGAGATGGCCCACCGGCTCCAGACGTCGGCCCCGGAACTGATGGATCTCTCCCAGGAGACCCCCGAGACGCTCGCCCTCTACGGCTGCACGCCAGCCGAAGCGAGCTTCGCCCGGGCCTGCCTCCTCGCCCGCCGGCTCGTCGAGCGCGGCGTGCGGTTCGTGACGATCTATCACGAGGGCTGGGACGGCCATTCCGACGTCGCCGGCAACGTCCGGGGAAACTGCGAGAAGACCGACCGGGCCTCGGCGGCGCTGGTCACCGATCTCCGCCGCCGGGGCATGCTCGATTCGACGCTCGTCGTTTGGGGGGGAGAGTTCGGCCGGACGCCGATGGTCGAGGCGAGTGCCGTTCTCGGCCGCTCGAAGGGACGCGACCACCACCCCAACGCCTTCACGATGTGGCTCGCCGGTGGCGGGATCCGCCCCGGCATCACGCACGGGGCAACCGACGAACTCGGCTTCCACGTCGCTGCCGACGAGGTCCATGTCCATGACCTCCAGGCGACGGTCCTCCACTGCCTGGGGCTCGACCACGAGCGGCTTACCTTCCGGCACGCCGGCCGCGACTTCCGCCTCACCGATGTGCATGGCCGCGTCGTGAACGCTATCCTGTCGTGACTTGCCGCCCGCCCGTTTTGGCGCCGCGGTGTCTCGAACAGGGGGGCTCTCCATGCGACGGTTGCTGTCGGCTTGCTGCGTTCTGATCCTCTTCGCGCTCCCCCTCAGGGCCGCCGACCCGTGGCTCGAGGTCCGCGGCGGCGACGGGCCCGGCAAGGGTAAGAAGGTCGTCCTCGTCAGCGGTGACGAGGAGTACCGGAGCGAAGAGGCCCTCCCGCAACTGGCGAAGATCCTCGGGGCCCACCACGGCTTCGATTGCACCGTCGTGTTCGCGATCGATCCGGCCACTGGCCAGATCAACCCCAACACCAACGACAACATCCCCGGCCTCGAGAAGCTCGGAGATGCCGACCTGATGGTGATCGCCACCCGGTTTCGCAACCTCCCCGACGAGCAGATGAAGCACGTCGACGCCTTTTTGAAGGCGGGCAAGCCAGTCGTGGCGATGCGGACGGCGACCCACGCCTTCAATATCCCCGAGGGGCGCACCTACCGCCGCTACAGCTGGGATTTCCCCGGCGAGGGCTTCGCGCAGGGCTTCGGCCGGCAGGTGCTCGGCGAAACCTGGATCAGCCACCACGGCGGCCACGGCAGCGAGAGCACGCGGGGGCTCCTCGCCCCCGACGCCAAGGATCACCCCATCCTCCGCGGCATCAAGGATGGCGAGATCTGGGGGCCGACCGACGTCTACGGCGTCCGCCTCCCGCTCCCCGGCGATTCCAAGCCGCTCGTCCTCGGGGCAGTCTTGGCCGGTATGAAGCCCGATTCGCCGCCGGTGACGGGGGAGAAGAACGAGCCGATGATGCCGGTGGCTTGGACGAAGACCTATTCCGTCGAAGGGGGCCCCAAGGGGCGATCGTTCACGACGACGATGGGGGCCGCCACCGACATGACGGCCGAGGGAACCAGGCGGATGCTCGTCAACGCCTGCTACTGGGCGGCGGGCCTCGAGGCGAAGATCCCGGAGAAGTCGAAGGTCGACATCGTCGGCACCTTCGAGCCGACGCCGTTCGGCTTCAACGGCGCGAAGAAGGGGCTCACTCCCGCCGACTACCGCTAGGAGATTTTTCCATGGCCAATCACACCCCCGATCCGCACGCCCTCGGGCGCCTGACCGCGTCGGCCCGGTATCACGACTACCGCTACGCCTCCAATCCCCTCGCCGAGGGCGGCACCGGCGAGGTGCCGCTGGCCCGGTTCGACGCCGAACTCCACGAGCACGGCGGCTCGCGCGTGCTGCCGCTCGACAATTCCACCGTCCTCGGCTGTGCCGGCCCGGCCACGAGCCCGGGCTTGTGCGCGAGCTTCGTTCGCGTTCGGGCCGGCGAGGCGGTGCTCACCGATGCCAACGCCACGAGCCATCTGTTCTTCGTGATGCGAGGGAGCGGCGCGAGCAGCGCTGTTGAGAGGGACTCAGGCACGCCCGTGATCCCGTGGAAGGGCGGGGATCTGTTCACCCTCCCGGCTCGTAGCCGGATGCTCCACGAGGCGAGCGAGGATGCGGCCCTCTACTGGGTGAACGACGAGCCGCTCCTCCGCTACCTCGGCGCCGAGGCGACGCAGCGGCAGTTCACGCCCACGCTCTACGCCAGGGAGGCGATCCTCGAGGCCCTCGACGGGGTGCTCCGCGATCCCTCGAGCGCCACGGCCAACCGGCTCAGTGTCCTCCTTGGCAACCGGCTCTTTCCCCAAACGATGACCGTCACGCACGTCATCTGGGCGATGTTCGGGCTGCTGCCGGTGGGCGCCGTCCAGGCCCCGCACCGTCACCAGTCGGTGGCCCTCGACCTCGTCGTCGATGCCCGCCCGGGCTGCTACACGATGGTCGGGAGGACCCTCGACCGCGACGGCAGCATCAAGGATGGCATCCGGGTCGACTGGAAGCCCCATTCGGCCTTCGTCACGCCGCCAGGCCTGTGGCACTCCCACCACAACGAGTCGGGCCAGCCGGCCCACATCCTCCCGATCCAGGATGCCGGGCTCCACACCTTCCTGCGGACGCTCAACATCCTCTTCACGCGGCGGACGAAGGACGGCGGCCACGACGTCATCGATCGGGCCGGCTGAGGGACACTCCGGCGGGGGCGGAGCTTCGACAGCTCTCCCCGTGTGACGATGCCAAAAACAGCGGGGGGATGGTGGTTGGCCACCATCCCCCCGTTCGTTTCACTCCGGTCGGTTCAGCCCTGTCCGATCACTTCGTGATGCTCAAGCCGCGGGCGCCGGCGGTGTTGTACTGCGTCGTCACATTGGCACCGAAGGCCGTCTTGACCACCGAAGTCCCGGTGCAGGTGCCGGTCGCGAAGACGCCGTTGGTCGCGTAAGCCACCGAATTGAACTGCCCGGTGAGCGTGCCTCCGATCCGCGCTCCGGTGGCCGAGACGATCGAGATCCCGGAGGTGGCCTGACTGACCGCGTTGCCCTGGACAATCGTCCCGCTCGAGGCCCCGGTGATGTAGATCCCGGCGGTCGTCGAGGCGTTGCCGGTGAGGACGTTCCCCTGACCGGCGAGACCGAAGGTGATGCCCGTGCCGGCAAGGTAGGCCCCCTGGACGTTGCCGATGAAGGTCGAGGACGTGATGACCGTCGAGGCGAGCGCCCCGCTGGCCCGCAGACCGATGGCGCTGTTGCTGACGTTGATCGCCGTGACCGTCGTCCTGGCGGCATCGGTGAGGTTCAGGCCGGCTCCGCTGAAGTTCTGGAACGTGACGCCGTTGATCGAACTGCCTGCGGCCGTTTTGCTGAACCACAAGCCGTTGGCGCCGGCGCCGGCGGCAGAGCCGTTGAGGGTCAACTGACTCTTGCCGATCACGGCCAGCGGCACGGTCACCGTCGGGAGCGGCGAGGCGAGGTTGATCGTCGCCGGGGCGGTGTAAGTGATCTGCGACGGGGCCTTGAGGGAGTTGACCATCTGGAGCGTGTCGCGGAGCGAGCCGGTGCCGGAGTCGGCGGAGCTCGTCAGCGTCCACTGGATTCTCTTGCCGGCCGGAACGGTGACGCCGCCGGGGGCGACGATCGTGCCGCCGTTGGCCGTCACGATACCGCCGGTGACCCCGCTGAAGTTGATCGTGCTGGTCGTCTGGATCTTCGGGGCTGGCGTGCCGGCAGGGCCGATGTTGACGTTGCCACCGCCCAGGGTGCTGATCGCGATCTGCCCCAGGGTCGACACCTGAGCGACCCTGAGCAGGCCGTTGTTGACCACCGTGAGCGGGGCCCCGGTGGCGGCGAGATTCGCCGACAGGGTGCCGAGCGAGTTGCCGGCGTTGCCGAGCGTCACGCCGCCGAGGGTCGTGGCCACATCGAACGACGTCGTGGTCGCCGCTTGCGTCTGCGTCACGGCACCCCCGGCGCGAAGCGTGAAGGCCCCGGCGGCGATCGTCGACAGGCTGACCGCGTTCTTGTCAGTGAACGAAGCCGGTTGCGAGCCGGAGGTGATCTGCAGCGAACCGACGTCGTTGCCGGCGTTCGTGAGCGTGACCGCACCGGCGACCGTGGCGACGGCCAGGCCGGAGGCGGTGATCGGGGCGGTCTGGGTGACCGCCCCCACCGTGGCGAGGGTGAACTGTCCGGCGGTCACCCCGGCGATCGCGATGTCGTTCTTGTCGACGACGGTCACGTTCCGGGTGCCGTTGCTCACCTTCAGCGAGGCAAAATCGTTGTTGTTGTTATTGAGGGTGATCGCCCCGGCCGTGTTGGTGATCGTGGACGGCCCGGTGACGACGATCGGCCCGGTCTGTGTCATCGCGCCGGCGGTGGAGAGCGTCAGGTCGCCGGCCTTCATGCCGCCGATGACGACGCCGTTCTTGTCGGTGAAGTAGACCACCCGCGGGCCGTTGTCGATCGTCAGCGTGCCGACGTCGTTGTTGGCATTGAAGAGGATCATGTTGCCGAAGTTCTTCGTCGTCGAGTTGGCCGTGAGGCTCGTGGCGACGATCGCTCCGCTCTGGGTGAGATGATCACCGACGGTGAGGGCGACCGCACCGCCGGTGATGCCGGCGATCGCGAGGTCGTCGACGTCGGTCAGCGTCACCGCCCGGGTGCCGTTGTTGACCGTGACGGTATCGAAGTCGTTCTTGGCATTGGCCAGTGCGATGGCGCCGCCGGTGGAGGTCGCGGTGAGCGTCTTGGCGGTGAGCACACCCGGGAGCGTGATCGCCCCTCCGGAGGAGAGCGTCAGCGTCTCGCCGGAGAGCGGGTTGGTCGTGCCGCCGGTGATGGCGCCGGCCGCCGTCACGCTCGTCGTGCCGCCGAGGGCCGGGGCGTTCTCGGCGGAGCCGGTGCCGACGAAGGTCACTCCGCCGGTGAGCGCCGTCAGGTCGATCGACTGCTTCGTGCCGGTGGTCACCAGCGGCCCGTTGACCGTGATCGAGTCGGCCGTGATCTTGATCGTGCCGGTCGAGGCGAAGTTGCCGAACGTCACCGCCTGACCAGGCTTGTTGATCGTCAGATTGCCATCGACGGCGATCGTGTCGGGGACGGCGGCGGGATCGTAGGTCGGCGTCGTAAGGGTGTTGTAGGAGAGGACCTGGGCGCTGATCACGGCCGGTGGGACGAGCACGAAGGTCCCGTTGGTAGCGTCGAGCGTCACGAGGTTCGTGGCGGTCAGGTCGTCGACGATGTTGATGCTGCCGACGACGCTCGAGAGGACGATGTTCGAGGTCGTCCCGGAGACGGTGATCGGCCCGGCGGCGAACGTGCCGAAGTTCGTGTAGACGAAGTCCTTGACGGCCGTGCCGGTCACGGTGTCGACGTCGTTGAGCTCGTCGACGAGCTTCACCCCGCCGGTCGACGAGTTGACGTTCAGCGAGTTGCCGGTGACCGCGGCCGTCTGCGTGATGTCGCCGACGGCGTTGATGACGAGGTTGCCACCGTCGAGCCCGGCCAGGGCGAGGTTACCGGAGGAGTCGCTGAAGGTGATGTCCGCGGTGCCGTTGCTCGCCTTGAAGGTGTTGGCCTTGTTGCCGGCGTTGGTGAGCGTGATCGGACCACTGCCGCCGCCGTTGACGACCAGGTCGGTGGATTGGATGGCGCCCGTCTGAGTCAATCCGCCCGCCACGGTGATCGTCACCGGACCGCCGTCGATGAACGCGACGTTGAGGTCGCCGATCGTGTCCTTGATCGACACCGGTGCGACGAGACCGTTGGCGATGGCGACACTGCCGAGCTCGTTGTCCTGCGTGTCGAGCGTGATCGGGTCGATGCCCGTCCCCTGGACGGTGAGGTTCGCGGCCGCGATCGGGGCCGACTGCGTCACGGCCCCGGCAGCCTTGATCCAGAGGAGGCCGGCGTTCGACTTCGTGAGCACGAGGTCACCGGTGGCATCCTGGAACACGACCGATCCGGAGGGGTTGACCGCCCCGAAGGAGTCGACGTTGTTCGTCTGCGTGTCGAGCGTGATCGCCGCGCCGTTCCCGGTGACGGTGAGGGCGGTGGCGTTGATGAAGCCCGACTGCGTCAGCGGGCCATCGACGACGATGTTCACCGGGCCGCCCTGGATGAAGGCGATGTCGAGCGCACCTTCGGCGTCCTTGATCCCGACGCCGCCACTGCCGTTGCTGGCGGCGAAGGTGCCGATGGCATTGGGCTGCGTGTCGAGCGCGATCGCGTCCTTGAAGTTGCCCTGGACGGTGAGCCGGGGAGCCCGGATCGGGCCTGACTGGGTGACCGGGCCGGCGGCCGTGATCATCATGCGCGCCACGTCGCTGGTGAGCATGTCGAGGGAGCCGCTGGTGTCCTTGACGACGACGCTGCCGGGCCCGTTCGGACTGGCCGGGTTGGTCGCCCCGAAGGCCCCGAGCGTGTTGGCCTGGGAGTCGAGGACGATCGCCGCACCGTTGCCGGTGACGGCGAGCGACGCCGCGTTGATGACGCCGGTCTGCGTGATCCCGCCGTTGGCGGAGATGCCGACCGTGCCACCGGTGATCGAGGTGATTGAAAGGGCCTGATCGTTGCCGAAGTAGATCGAGCCCGGGGCGGAGGCCGTGACCGTGGCGACGTGGAGTTCGATCGGGTCGTCGACGGCGCCGATCGATCCGGTCTGCGACGTGAGGACGACATTCCTCGCGGTGACGTCGAGCTTCGTGTCGCCGTCGGTGATCGACTGGTTGGCCGTGACGGTCACGAGGCCATTGAGCACGTTGGTGACCACGCTGCCGAGCTGGATGCCGCCGCCGGTGCTCGTGAGGGTAACGCCCATCTTGCTGGTCGTCGCCTGCACGTCGGTGGCGCTGATCGTACCGCCGGCCGTGACACGGACGTTCCCGCTGGTCGACAGCACCGACTGGAAGCCGGTCGGGCCGGTCGGCTCCCCGAGGGTGATCGAGTCGAGTTCCGAGATCGTGATGTCGCCGTTGGCCTGGGCGCCGAGGGTGCCGATGGCGGTCCGCAGGGTGATGATCCCGTCTGCCTTGGAAACCGCACTGACGCGGGCCGTCGTGGCCAGCACGTTCGGCGACGTGCCGGTCGGATCAGAGGAGAGAACGTCTCCGGTGGCCGTCAGCGTCACCACCCCCTTCGGGGCCGAGACGGTGTCGACGAAGATCGTGTTGGCGGCCGTGGTGCCGAGCGGAGTGAGGGTCGTGAGGGTGACGTTGTTGGCCGTCGACGTCACGCTCTTGACCGTCATCGCCGAATTGGTGGCGATGCGGACGTTGTTGGCGGCCGTCACGCTTTGGAGTGTGAGCGGCAGGGTGCCGATGTTGTCGATGTCGATCGTCGAGGACGGAGCCGACGCCGACAGCGAGGTGACCTGGGTGTCGAGGTCGACGCGGCCGGACTTGCTCGACAGATTTGCCGAAGCGGCGATCACCTCGGCGGCATCACCGACGACGGCCTCGGTGAGGTTCGAGCCTGCCGAGAGGGTCACGGCTCCGTTCGGGCCGGCGTCGGCCACGTAGACGGAGATCGCACCACCGGCGTTGACCGTGATCGAGCCGTTGTTTGCCGACAGGCTCTTCGTCGGGGTGCCGACGACGAGGTCGTCGGACTCGTTGATCGTGATCGCGGCACCGGCGCCGCTGACCCGGCCGGAGACGCTCTCAACCTTCGTCGTGACCGTGGCGCCGCTGAGGGCCGAGATGGCAAGATTCTTGGTCGTCACGAGGCCCGCGGGTGCACCGATGATCGAGCCCGCGTCAGCCTGGAGGGTCACCGCCGCGGGGGCCGTGACCGGGGAATTGATGATCAGATCGGACCCGGTGGCGGTGAGCGATACCGTCTCGGTGCGGGACGAGTTGAAGTCGCCAGCCGTGATCGGCCCGTTGACCGTGAGCTTCTGGGCCGTGACGAAGACCGATCCGTCCTTGGTGACCGCCTTGTCGAGCGTCAGGTCGCTCGACGGGCGATTGATCGTGAGGTCGCCGGCGCCGGTGAGCGTGATGCCGACGATCGAGAACTGCGCCAGGAGCGCGTCGAGCGGCTGCTCGAGGGCGGTCCAATCGAGGCGATTCGCGGAGAGCTGCGCCACGCCTCCCACCGTCGCCACGCCCGTCGCGGTGGTGCCGCCGCCCGGGGCGGGGCTGAAGACGACAGCGGGCGGGACGGCATATCCCGCGCCGGGGCTGGTGACCGTCACGCCACTCACCGCTCCCCCGAGGATCGTCGAGGTGGCCAAGGCCCCGGAGCCGAAGGGGGCCAGGATCACGGTCGGTGGGGTGGCGGAGCTGTAGCCGGAGCCGTTGTCGGTGATCCGGATGCTCGTCACGACGCCGCCGCTGATGTTGGCCACGCCGGTGGCGCCCGCACCAACGGGATTGAGGACTACGTCGGTCGTCGAGGGGTTGTAGCCCGAGCCGCTGCTGGTGACGGTGACGCCGGTGACGACGAACGACGTGGTGGCCGTGGCCGCCGCCTGCTGCGACGCGCCGCCGCCGGTGAAGCTCACCGTGGCGCCGTTGACGTAGCCCGAACCAGGCTTGGTGATCGTGATCCCGGTCACGAAGCCGTTGGTGATCGTGGCGACCGCCTCGGCCCCCGAGCCGACGCCGCCGACCCCGGCGATCGTCACCGTCGGGGCGGAGGTGTAGCCGACACCGGCGCTCGAGAAGGTGATTCCGGTGACGCCGAGGGCCGTGGTGGCCGTGGCGACGGCGCCGGAGCCCGAGCCGCTGCGATCGACGATGCTCACCGTCGGCGGCGCGACGTAGCCCTTGCCGGGCGCGGCGAGATTGATGCGGGAGATCGCACCGATGCCGTTGACCGTCACCGCGGCGGCTGTGGCCCCGCCACCCGAAGCGACCGGCACGAGCGAGATCGTGGTCGTGGCCGGGTTGTAGGCGGTGCCGGGGTTGGTGACGGTGATCGAGCCGACGACCTGCTCGACCCCCACCGTGATCGCGGCGGTCGTGCCGCCCGCATTCGGGGCAGAGAGGGAGGCAGTCGGCGTGCCGGTGTAATTCACCCCCGACTCGATCGCCCGGTAGCCGACGACGGTGTAATTCTGATCGTTGAACGCCACCTGCATGCCGTTGCCGCTGCCGCCGGTCACGCCGGTGGGCCGGGTCGTGTAGCCGGAGCCAGGGCGATCCACCGTCACCCCGGTCACGTTCGTCGCGGTGAAGACGGTCGCCTGGGCCTCGAAGCCGGGGAACGCTCCGCCGCCGGTGAACGTGACGATGGCGCCGTGGTCGTACCCCGAACCAGGCGTGTTGACGACGACAAAGCCGACCCGGCCGCCGACCAGGAACGCCGTCGCCGTCGCACCACTACCGAGGCCATCGACACCGGTGATCGTCACCGTCGGCGCCGTGGTGTAGCCGGCGCCGCCGAAGCCGACGTCGATGAAATCGACGATCGTCGTCCCGTCGACGCGGAGAATGGCGCCCGTGCCGCCGACATGATTGAGCGTCGAGCTGCTGTTGAATCCGCTGCCGCCGCTGACGACCGATGCGCCCGTGATCACACCGCTGGTGCTGACCGTGTCGACGTTGACCACGAGGCCGGTGGCGCCAATCGCCGTGTCGGAGAGATAGAGACGATCGCCGGGGAGGTAGCTTTCACCACCGCGGGCGACCTGGACGGCGCTGACAACGCCTCCGCTCTGTGTGACCGTGAATTGGGCTCCCGTTCCGGCGACGACCGTCAGGAGGTCGCCCGGAACGTAACCACTGTTGGTGTTGGTGACCGTGCCGAGGGAGGCGTTGGTGAGGCCGAGGAGCGGTTGGCCCGTCGCTCCCGTGCCGCTGCCGATGATGGTTGCGGTCGTGGAGCCCGGATACTTGGAACCACCCGCGGTGACCACGCCATTGGTGACGCCACCGGTGAGGTTGGCGACCGCTGCGGCGCCAAAGCCCGCGCCGCTGGAGTCGGTGATCTGGACGAGCGGCGGCGCCGTGTAGGTCGTTCCCCCTTGGGCGACGTTGATCCCCTGGATCGCTCCGACCGAATTGACGCTCACCGTGCCGGTGGAGCCGCCGTCTCCCGACGAGATGACGACCGTCGGCGGCACCTGATAGCCCGAGCCGCCGCTGGTGACCGGGAGGGCGGTCAAGCCGCTCACGGAGGCGACCGCTTCGGCACCCGAGCCGCCGCCGCCGACGAACGAGATCCGCGGCGCGGTCTTGTAGTTGAGTCCGCCGTTGGAGATGGTGATCCCGGTCACCACGCCACCGCTCACCTGGGCGGTCGCGACGACGCCGGAACCCCCGGTGCCGGCGTTGTCGAACACCACCGCGGGTGCGGTCACATAGCCCGAGCCACCGGAGAGCACCTTGACGAACGTCACCTTGCCGTCACCGACCGTCGGCGTCACCGAGGCGCTGCCGCCTGCCGAGAAGGACACCGTCGGCGGTGTCACGTAACCCGAGCCGGAGTTGGTGACCGTCACGCCGGTGATCTTGCCGGGCGTGAGCACGCGGCCGAGCGGAGCGGAGAACGAGAGCTGGTCGGCCACGGTGAACGTGGCATCCGGGCTCATGATCACGTTGCCGTTGTCGGCGGTGAGGACGAAATCCTGCGTGGGGTTGGCCGGGTTGGCATCGTTGACGAACACATCCCCGATGGCGTTGATGTCGCCGTCCTGGGCGCGGAGCCGGATGGTGCCGTTGGTCGTCTTGAGATCGCGGGCGATGAGCCCCACGGCCGAGGTCGTCAGGCTGATGTCGCCGGTCCCGGCGGTGGCGACGTTGACCGCGTCGAGGAGCCCCTTGGCGGTGACGGTGATCGAGCCGGCGCCGAGCGTGGCAACGTCGGCGAGGGAGATTCCATCATCGTCGCTGAGCGTGATCGATCCGCCCGCCCTCGCCGTCGCCGTGTCGGCGCGGGTGAGCGTGTTGATCGACCCGCCGGCGTCGAGCTTGAGATTCGTCGCTTCCAGCCGCGCTTGGCTCGTGATGTTGCCCGACGCGGTGAGGTTGATCGAGTCGCCGGAGGCTTTGACGACCGCGGCGCTGGTGACCGCGATGTTGCCGGCGGTTGCCGTGACGTTCAGGTTGCCGATCCCGATGGTGCCGGCCGAGACATTACTGCCGATCGTCACCGAGTTGCCGGTGAGGGAGAGATCGCCCCGCTCCGTGGAGATCGGGCGGTTGATGTTCAGCGTGCTGGCGGCGAGTGCCAGCCCGCCAATCGTGTCGAAGTTGGAATTGGTGATCACCTGCCGGCCAGCTTCGCTCGCCTTGAGCGAGATCGTCGCCTTCGAGGCGGGAAGGGCGTTGATCGTCAGGTCGCCCTGAATCTGGTCGACGTTGAT
>JBIIQL010000392.1:0-4163 GCA_044342095.1 Pirellulales bacterium | reverse complement strand
AGGACGCGGTCAGGGGAAAGGACGAGAGGGCTCGCCAGGCACGGCGGGAAGAATGGGGCGGCGGAAGGGAGAGGACCTTCTGCGGCCGTCAGCGTCCTCCCTCGTCGGCGACGTCCCGTGCCGCCCGCGAGAGCACCTCGGCGAGCCGGCCGATCGCCTCGAGCGTCTGCTTCACGTCCGGCATGATCGGCTCGATGTGATCCTTGTGGAACGTCTTCGCCGTGGCGTCGTTCCAGGCATCGGTGGAGGCGTTCCACTTGATATCGAGTTGCTTGAGGGCCAAGGCGAGCTTCGAGGCTCCCCCGGAGAGATCGAACGATTTCATCCCTGGGCCTCTCCGGGTGTGGCGGACGGTGTGGAACCGGCGGCGGGCTGGGGGGCTTGATCAGCGGCGACGGGGCGCGTGCCGGCAGGGGCCTCGTCGGCCGGGCGGGTCATCGATGCGGCCGAGCCACCGCTGCCGCCAGAGCCTCCGGCGGCCGGACCTTGGGTTTCCCGGTAGGAATCGAGGGCCTTGAGCATCCGCTCGAGGACCGCCATCGCCTTCGGGCAATTGACGTCGATCACTTCGCGGAAGTGGACGAGCCGGACGCACGTCTCCCGGAACTGCTGCTCGACGACCGGCTTCCAGCGGCGGACGGCCGCCTCTTTCTGCTCGGCATACTCGAGCCTCTTTCGCGCCTTGTCGAGATTCTTCTTCTCTTCGACGCAGGAGGGGGTGTTGTCGCCGACCTTCTTGAAGGCCCGGCAGTGCTCGAGATCCTTGATCGCCTTGTTGACCGCGTCTCCTGCCCGACGGACCTCCGCCTTCCAATGGGCGGCCCGTTCCATCGTGACGTATTCAACCCCCCGCCGCCCCTCGAGCTCGACCTCGCCGAGGGCCTGCCCCGACTCGTGCGCGAACGACGCCAAGGCGGCCTTCACGTAGGCGAGGGTGTCGATCGATTTGACATCGGCCTGACCGGACATGCTGCTCCCCTCCGTTGGCGACGGTTCACCGCTGCTGCTGGTATTCCTCGATCCGTTCCGCTTTGCGGATGAGGTACGGGACATATTCGCCGGTCGATTCGACGAACCGGCCGAACTGGTTGAGCTGCTGCTCGAACTCCTCGCTGAACTTCTGGTGTTCGCCGTCACGCCAGGTGGCGCCGAGCGCCGAGAGTTGCCGCTGGACGGTCTGCATCTGCGCCATCACTTCGCCGCTGAAGTGGCGGAGCCGGGCCGCGAACCGGCGGAGTTCCTGCGGATCGACGATTGCCTGTCCCATCGGATGATCCCCCATCGTGCGCGGTTGACGGATTGCCGCCGTGACGGACTGCCCCGGCTCTGGGCATCTTACACGCTCCGTGCCGAAGCCGGCGGCTCGAGGCAGGGGCGTGGTTGGTTTTTTCCCACGGCGGGTAGACTCGGCTCAAAGTTCCCCCCGCCCGGAGTCATGCCCGCGATGTCGCGCCCCGATCACGCCCCGCAGTCTGCCTCGCCCATGTCCCCGCATCAGCCCCAGCAGGCGTCCCCGCACTCGGGTCCATCGTCAGCTGGCGGCGGTCGTCCCGAAGGGGGAGGCTACGGCGCCCCGGCCCATGCGGCGGCCGGATCGACGATGTCGTTTGAGCCGGAGAAGGGCTGGCACTGCAGCCACTTCTTCTACACCTTCGACCGGGCCAAGCTGGCGACCATGTCGGCGGCGGCGCTCGAAGCGGGCCGGCAGGCGTTCATCGCCACGCTCGATCCGGCGGCACCCGGGGCACCGATCCGGCTGCAGACCTGGATCGTGCCGGGGCACAAGGCCGACTTCGCCGTCATGGCGATCGATCCCGATCCGCTCGTCATCGACGGTCTCCACCAGCGACTTCTCGCCGGACCGCTCGGCGCCGCGCTCGTACCGGGCTATTCGTTCGTGTCCCTCACCGAGGTGAGCGAGTATGTGCCGACGCCTGAGCAGTTCGGCCAGCGCCTCCTCGAGGAAGGGGAGACGGCCGACAGCCCCACCTACCGGGCGAAGGTGCAGGGCTATGCCGCTCGCGAAGGGGCGATGCGGAAGAGCCGCATCGAGCCGGAGCTTCCCCCGTGGCCCAATGCCTGCTTCTATCCGATGAACAAGAAGCGGAAGGTGGGCGAGAATTGGTTCACGCTTCCGTTTTCGGAGCGGAGCCGGCTGATGGCCGAGCATGGACGGTCGGGAATGGCCTTCGGCGGCCGTGTCACCCAACTGATCACCGTCAGCGTCGGTCTCGACGACTGGGAGTGGGGCGTGACGCTGTGGGCACGCCATCCCGACTTCCTCAAAGAAATCGTCTACACGATGCGGTTCGACGAGGCGAGCGCCCGCTACGCCGAGTTCGGGCCGTTCTATGTCGGCTATGTCGCCGACGCGGCACGGATCCTCGAGCACTGCCGGGTCGGCTGACGTTTCCCCGGCTCATTCGGCCGCCGAGAGGATCATCTCCACGGGCGTATCCCGCTTCGGCACGCGCTCCTTGAAGACCTCAAAGAGGAGCGCCTCGTTCGACTGGGAGCTCTCGATGGGGAGATCGAGCGTGGCGGTGGGGAAGTTGGAGACGCAGAGCAGATCGCCGCCGTCGGCCTGGTAGTACTCGCGTCCATCGGCGGGATCGGTCCAAAACGCGCTGCCGGCAAACACCCAGTCGGTCTCGAGCGCCTTCCCCGTGCGGGTGTTGCGGATCCAGCCTCGAGCGTCGGCTTCCTGGACGGCGCCGTCGGCGTCGGTCCAGCGCATCGTCACCCGGATCCTCGGCCCCGTCGCCGGTCGGTATTCCGGATCGAACGACACAGGCTTTCCCGGCTCGAGCCCGACCGCCAACAGCGCCGCATGGACGAGCCGTGCGCTCGAGTCGACCGCGACGACCGATTCGTGTTCCTTGGTGCCTGCCGGGCAGGCGAAGAACTCGAGCAGCCCGTCGTCGAGCGCCACTCTCCCTCCGACGACAACTTCCCCCCGCTCGCGATCGATCCACACTTCCTCCGTCGGCGACAGCCGGCGCAGCTCGGGGTGGCGATCCTCCGTGGCGACGGCCGCGTCTCCGGCCTCGGACGGGGCGGGGTCGTCGGCGCGGGCGCCTGTGGCGATCACGAGCGTCGCCAGGAAGGTCGCCAGGAAGGTCGCCTGGATCGCTGAAAGCAGGCAGGCCGCCGCGCCGCTGGATGGAGCCATTCGCCGTGGGCCGGAGGCAAGGCGGCGTACGGTGAGGAGAAGGATCGAGGCCGCAGAATCGCCGAGGTGCGTCATCGGAAGAGTGCCCGTGGAATGCAGGGTGGTCGCTCCGCTACGATACCGCGCCCCACCCGGCGGTACGACGTCGGTGGGCCCGTTCCGTCCTGGTCGCGCTGCGCTGCCGGGGGAGGGATGGCGGAAACGGATCAGCGACACACTCGACGCTCGGGGAATGCCATGGCAAGCGGTGGGAAGACGAAGCGGAAGCGGGCCCGGTCGGTAGGCAGCGAGCGCGGGCCTGAGCCGGACCTTCCCGGCCAAGAGTCGTCGCAGGCTGTGACGATCCACACGCTGCCGATCGATGCCGAGGAGGAGCGCGACGCCCGCCAGGGCGTGCGCCGCGTCGGCCGCCGGGACGCCGCGGCCCGGGTTGCCCGGATCGCCAGAAACGCTTCGTCCCTCCATCCGCACGACTCCCCGGAAGTCTCTCTCCTCGACGATCTCGCGAAGGAGGTAGCCGCCGGCCGCCGTGGTGGAAAGGGGACCGACGCGGTGGCGGCCGCGGTGGCCCGCTGCCTCGACGAGGCGGCGCTCGGCCCCGACGCCGCTGGTCGCTGGGCGCTCGATGAGGGGGTCGCCTGGAGTCTCGCCTGGCTGGTGCGCTCGAAGCGCCCCGGAGCGGCCGGGCTCGTCGAACGGCTCGCAGCCGAAGGGAAGGCCGCTGCCGGTGCCCTCCGCAGTGGGGATCTCGCCGCAGCGCCGCTTCTGTTCACGCTCCTCGGGCTCTTTTCGAGCCTTCCGGGGGCGACGTCGATCGAGGATGCCGGCGCGGTCCTCGCGGCCGACCTCGCCGCGATGACCGCGGCCGGGGGGGCGCCGAGAAGTGGGTCGGCGATGGCCTTTATCGCGCGCGTGCTGGCGTGGACCCGCGCTCGGGAGGCGGCGGAGGCCAGTGGCTACGGTCTCCCTTGGGATGACGCCACCGAGGCGC
>JBIIQL010000027.1:0-14060 GCA_044342095.1 Pirellulales bacterium | reverse complement strand
AAACGACATCTCGACGTCGAGTTGCGTGAACTCAGGCTGGCGGTCGGCACGGAGGTCTTCGTCACGGAAGCACTTCGCCACCTGCACGTAGCGGTCGAAGCCGGCCATCATCAGCAGCTGTTTGTAGAGCTGTGGCGACTGCGGGAGGGCGAAGAACGAGCCGTGGTCGAGCCGGCTGGGAACGAGGTAATCGCGTGCCCCTTCCGGCGTGCTCCGGCCGAGCATCGGCGTCTCGACGTCGATGAAGCCGAGCTCATCGAAGTGGTCGCGCATGATCTTCACGATCCGATGCCGGAGGAAGAGATTTTGCTGCATCGCCGGGCGGCGGAGATCGAGCCAGCGGTTGGTGAGACGGACTTCCTCGCCGGGAAGCTCCGTGGCCCCCGGCTGGAAGACCGGCGTCTCGGCCTCGTTGAGGACCTCGAGTTCGTGGCACACCACCTCGATCGCCCCGGTCGTGAGCTTGGGATTGGTGGTTCCCTCGGGGCGGGCGCCGACGGTGCCGCGGACGAGCACGACCCATTCCGGTCGGACGGCCCGGGCGGCGGCGAGCGTGGCGGCGGGGCTCTCCGGGCCGATCACGACCTGCGTCCGCCCCCAGCGGTCGCGGAGGTCGAGGAAGATCACTCCCTTGTGGTCGCGGACGCGGTCGATCCACCCGCACAGCGTCACCGTCCGACCGAGATCGTCCGCTCGCAACTCACCGCAGGTGTGACTTCGAAGCACGCCAGAAACCTTTCATGGATGGGCAGGGGGGCATGGAGGGGCCATGCCGCGCGAACCGCAAGGATACGCGAACGGGCCACGGAGGTCAGCCCGGGCCCGGCAGCCTCAGGACTGGAACGACCCGAGGATGAGGATCACCGTCGCCAGCAACGCCGCGATTCCGGCGAGGGCGGCCCCGGCGAGGATCAGCGTGGGCCCCAGGCCGCCGAGGGCACTGCCGCCGAACACGCCCGCCAGCGACACCCCGGCGAAGAGGATCGTGAGCACGAGCGCCGACCAGGCCAGGATCTTGGAGAGCATCGAGGTCACCTCTGGGGGGAACGGGACACCGCCGGCGCACGCGACAGCGCCGGCTCGGCCGGCGTGCCCCGCTCCGCGCCGAACTCGAGATGGAGCTGCTGGGCGCCGTCAGCGTCAGGGCCGAGCTCCCGGAACAGCATGCTCGGCTGGATGTCGCGGTTGTGCTGGTATTTCTCGCTCGAGTATTCGGTGATGTCGCCGTGGATCTGGTGGAAGAAGAGCTGGCAGATCTGCACACCCGGATAGATCTTCACCGGCTGCACGGCGAACATCTCGAGGGTCCAGTAGCCGCAGAATCCGACGTCGCCGAAGCCGGCCGTCACATGGACGAAGAGCCCGAGCCGGCCGATCGAGCTGCGCCCCTCGATCATCGGCACGAGGTTGTGCGTCTCCGTCCGTTCGATCGTGCGGCCGAGGTAGAGCTGGTTCGGCGTGAGAACGAGGCCGTCTTCGGGGATCTTCACCCGCTCCACGCGGTTGCTCTTCCGCATGTCGAGCACCACCTCCTCGTAGACGAGGAGTTCGTCGTGGAGAGAGAGATTGTAGCTGTTGGGGTTGAGCTTCGACTCGTCGAACGGGTCGATGTGGATGTTGTGGCCGAGCTGCCGGCGGATCTCGTGGCCAGAGAGGATCATGGAACGTTCCTGCGCGGCTTCCGACCGGGCTGCCTGCGAACACCCCCCGAGTGTACCCCTCCCGACCGCTCCTTCCCATGCCCTGCCCCTCTCCCGCGGCGGCCGGCCGGTGCGGCCACCCCGCGCTGCGGGCACAGATCGGCCAGCCCGCAGCCCGCGCAGCGGGGACGACGGGCGAGGCAGACGGCGCGGCCATGGTCGATGAGCTGGTGGCTGAAGACGATCCACTGGGCCCGGGGGACGACCGCGACAAGGTCGCGCTCGGCGCGGACCGCATCGGCGCGGCGCGTGAGGTCGAGGCGCCGGCAGATCCGTCCGACGTGGGTATCGACGACGATTCCCTCGGCGCGGCCGAACCCGACCCCGAGGACGACGTTGGCGGTCTTCCGCCCCACGCCCGGAAGCGTCACCAATTCGGCGAGCGTCGTAGGGACCTCGCCACCGTGCCGCTCGACGAGCCCCCGGCAGCAGCCAAGGAGGCTCTTCGCCTTCGCCCGGAAGAATCCGGTGCTGCGGATCACCTCCTCGACCTCCTCCTGCCGCGCTTCCGCCAACCGTGCGGCGGTCGGCCAGCGGCGGAACAGCTCCGGCGTCACGAGGTTCACGCGGCGGTCGGTGCACTGGGCCGAGAGGATCGTCGCCAGGAGGAGTTCGAGCGGCGAGCGAAAGTCGAGCGAGCAGCGGGATTCGGGGTAGAGTTCCGAAAGCCGTCTGGCCACGGCTTCGGCCCGCTCCCGCCGGGAGTCTGGAGTGCTACGATTCATGACGTCCCCGGCCGCTGTCCGCTTTGCCCACCCGTCAATTCCCCCGACACCGCCGCCGGCGTGAACCGACCATGGCCTCCGAAACGCCCTACGATCCGCTCTATCTCGAGGGGATCCGCCATTTCAACGCCTGCGATTACTTCGAGAGCCACGAGGTCTGGGAGGAACTCTGGACCGAGTATCGCGGCGAAGCGAGG
Source organism: Pirellulales bacterium (assembly GCA_044342095.1). Lineage (GTDB taxonomy): Bacteria > Planctomycetota > Planctomycetia > Pirellulales > UBA1268 > QWOP01. The sequence continues at coordinate 11,438 of JBIIQL010000027.1, read as the reverse complement.
AAGTTCTACCAGGGGCTCATTCAAGCCGCGGTGGCACTCTATCATTTCGGCAACGGTAACCTCCGTGGTGCCCGCAAACTCCACGGCAGCGTTCACGGCTACCTCGAGCCCTACCTTCCGAGCTACCTCGGCCTCGATCTGGTGACGTTCCTCCGCGACTTCGATCGCTGCCTTGCCGAGGTCGTGGCCAACCCTGCCGCAACGGCCGACATCCCCCTCGATCCCGAACTGCTCCCCGAAATCCACCTCGACCCCACCCCCACCTGAAGCGCCGATGTCCGACGAACCCCTCGCCTTCGAGCCGGAGCAGTTCCAGGGGCTGGCGCGGGTCTTCCCGTTGCCAAACCTCGTGATGTTTCCCCACGTCATGCAGGCAATCCACATCTTCGAGCCGCGCTATCGGGCCCTCCTCGAGGAGGCCCTGGCGACCGACCGGCTGATCACGATGGGGACGCTCGTGCCACACGAAGGGCCCGACGACGATGCCCCGACGCGGCCGACGGTGGCGTCGATGGCGTGCCTCTGCCGGGTCGCCACCCACCAGCGCACCCCGCAGGGCACCTACAACGTCCTCCTCCTCGGCGTCCGTCGGCTCAAACTCGGCGCGGAGCTTCCCCCGATGCGGCCGTTCCGGGTGTTCGAAGGGGAGATCGTCGAGGATCTCGAGCCCGAACTCCCCGACGAGGCGGCCGTCACGCTCCAGGCCGACCTCCTCGCCGCCTTCCGTCGGACGCTGCCGCAGATCCCCGATGCCCAGGAGCAACTCGATCAACTCATCGGGGCGAAGGTGTCGTTGGGAATGCTCTCCGACATCGTCGCCTACTCCCTCGATGTCGAGCCCGATTGGAAGCTGCGGATGCTGTCCGAGCCCGACGTCCTCCGCCGCACCCGGATGCTCGTCAAGGCGCTCGCCGCTCGGGCCTCCCGGGGAACCCGTCCGTTTCCGCCGCCGTTCAGCCGCAATTGACCCCCGACCGCGGGGAATCGGCGGCTCCGGGGACCAGCGGCCGCAGCCCCGGGAGCGAGTGGTACACTTCCCCCATGACTACGATCCCCTCAGGCGATGTTCCCTCCTGCGGTTCCGACGACCCCGAACTGGCCCGGTTTCGTGCCGGCCGCGGAGGGCCCGTCGACCATGCCCGGATCGAACGGGCGGTGCGCGAAATCCTCTTCGCCGTCGGTGAAAACCCCGATCGCGAAGGGCTCCTCGACACCCCGGCTCGCGTCGCGCGGATGTATGCCGAACTGTTCTCGGGTCTCCATCAGGATCCGCGCGTCCATCTCCAGACCGCGTTCACGGAGAAGTACGACGAGGTGGTCCTCGTCCGCGACATCGCCTTTCACAGTGTCTGTGAGCACCATCTCCTCCCGTTCATGGGGAAGGCCCACATCGGCTACATCCCAGACGGCCGCGTCCTCGGCCTGAGCAAGCTGGGGCGGATCGTCGAGGTGGTGTCGCGGCGGCCCCAGGTCCAGGAGCGGCTCACCGAGACGGTCGCCGATTTGCTCGTCGAGGAACTGGGGGCGAAGGGGGTGGCGGTCGTCGTCGAGGCGGTCCACACCTGCATGACGATCCGCGGCATCCGCAAGCCGGGGAGCGAGTGCGTCACGTCGGCGATGAAGGGGCTGTTCCGCTCCAACGTCTCCAGCCGGGCCGAGGTGCTGTCACTGATCTACGGTCGCCGCTCCTCCTGATCGCCAGGCCCGCCCCATGACGATGCTGGTCGACTTTCTCTGCCGCTTCGGCTTCGGGATGGCGCTCGGCTTGGTCCTCACCCCTTCCGCCCTGGTGCCTGCGGGCTTTTTTAGGGTCAATCTTCTCGTTGTCATGGGGCTGGGAACGTTTGCAGCCCTCCTTGCCCACGGCGCCGTGCCGGGGCCGCTGTGGATCCTGCCTGCAGCGGCGGCGGTCGTCGCTTGGGCGGGGACGGTGCTGTGGCTCGCCCAGCGGATCCGCGCGGGGGTCGGCGCTTGCGGCCTCGCCGGAGGGCTCCTCGCGGTGGCCGTCGCCATGCTCGCGACGGTCGTATCGGCGGGAGGGGAGGACGTCGCACGGGCCCCGCTCTGGACGGTCACCAACCACCTCCTCTCCGGCGCGATCGTCGGCCTCACCGTCCACGCCATGCTTCTCGGCCACTGGTATCTCAACGCCCCAGGAATGCATGTCGACGCCCTCCGGCGGATGATCGACGTGGCGCTGCTCGCCTGGTTTCCCCAACTCCTCCTGGGAATCGTCGAGGCTGGTGGCACTCGGTTTCTGGCCGACCCGTCGGCGTCGGCCCCCGCGGTCCATTCCGCCACCGCCTCGTCCCTCCTGGCGCTGCGGTGGCTGGCGGGCCTCGTCGGCCTCCCTGTCCTCCTGTGGATGAGCCGTAAAACGCTCGACATCCCCAACACCCAAAGCGCCACCGGTATCCTCTACGTGGCGTGCCTGGCGGCGATCGTCGGGGAGCTGGCGGCTCAGCTTCTCGCGGCGGGCTGACGAACTCCCGGTCGATCCCATCCCGAAGCCCGTCCCGAGTGCCCCACCGAAGCCCCGAACACCCATGGATTCCCCATCATGCAGATCGGATACGACTGCCCGAGCTGTTCGGCGCCGGTGCGTTTGAGCGGTGTCGAGACGCTTTCCGTCCTCCCCTGCCCGCACTGCGGCTCGGCCCTCGAGGTGCCGGCCGACGGCTTCGCGACCGACTCGCCGCCGCAGCTGGCCCGGTGCCTCGTCTGTCCGAGCCGCGATCTGTTCATCCGCAAGGATTTCCCCCAGCGACTCGGCGTGGCGATCGTCGTCGTCGGGCTCCTCGCCAGCTGTGTGGCTTGGGGAATGCGCGAGCTCGTGGCGACGTTCGCGATCTTGTTTGTGACGGCGGCGGTCGATTTGGTGCTCTATCTCCTCGTCCCCGACTGCGTCGCCTGCTATCGCTGTGGGGCACGCTACCGCGGGCCCGGGGCCGACGGCTTCGCCCCCTTCGATCTCGAGACCCACGAGCGCCATCGCCAGCAGGTGGCTCGGCTCCAGGACCTGGCGACGCGGCCCCCGGCGGGTGGTTGAATCCGGGAACGCGAGGGTGGCACAAGCGTCGGGGAAGGGTCGGGGAAGGCACGCCATGGATCAGGAACGGCAACGAATCGCGGAGGACCTGCGCGGGGTCGTGACCGGGGAGGTCCTCTGTGACGACGCCTCGCGCGCCCTCTACGCCACCGACGGCAGCCTGTTCGAGGTCTGGCCGCTGGTCGTCGTCCGGCCGCGGAGCGTCGACGACGTTGCGGCCACCGTCCGCTGGGCCGCCGAGCGTGGCGTGCCCGTCCATCCCCGCGGGGCCGGGTCGAGCCTCACCGGCGATTCCCTCGGCCCCGGCGTGGTCATCGATTGCTCGCGCTTTCTCCGCCGCATCGTCGCCACCACCGGCGACACCGTCCGCGTCCAGCCGGGGGTCGTCGGGCTGCAACTCGAGGAGCATCTCGAGCGTTTCGGCCGCACCTTCGGCCCCGACCCGGCGGCGGCTGCCGTGACGACGATCGGGGGCATGATCGGCCGCAACACCTCCGGCAGCCGCTTTCTCCGCCATGGCGCGGTGCGCGGACGGGTGGCCGCGGTGCAGGCCGTGCTCGCCGACGGGATGGTCGTCGAACTCGAGCCGACGCCCCCCCGGCTCCTCCCCGGCATCCCCGGCGCGGGGGCGGCCGGCGGTCCGGTCGATCCGGCCGCGCGCGTGGCGGCGCTGGCCGTCGGCATCGACGAGGTGCTCACCGCATCGGCGGCGGTGATCGCGGCGGGCCAGCCGGCGAATCGACTCTCGCACGGCGGCTACCGCCTCGACGACCTCCGGCGGGACGGCCTCGTCGATCTGCCGCGGCTGATGTGCGGTGCGGCGGGCACCCTCGGCATCGTCACCGAGGTCACGCTCCGGACGGTACCGGGCGATACGGCCGTCGCGGTGGCGCTGGTCCTCTTCGATTCGCTCGAGAAGGCGGGGCAGGCGGCTTTGAGGATCTCGTCGCTCGGGCCCAGCGCGTGCGACCTGTTCGACAAGCGGCACTTGGCGCTCGCCCGGGGCTCGCGCGTCGATTTCGATCTCCTCATCCCGCCGGTGGCCGATGCCGGGCTCCTCGTCGAGTTCTGCGACACCGACGCCGCCGCCGCCAATGCCCGGCTCGACGACGCGATCCGGCGTCTGCAGGGGGTGAAGCGTCTGTGCCTCGACATCCGCCGCGCCGAGGATGCCGGCGACGCCGCGATGTTCTGGGATCTGTCGCGTCATCTCGTCTCGACGCTCCACGGCGTCCGCGGCGTTTCGCGCCCCGTCCCCTTCATCGAGGACATCGTCGTCCCGCCTGAGGCGCTTCCCGACTTCCTCGGTCGCCTCCAGGGAGCCCTCAAGCGCAGTGCCGCGACGGCGATGATCTTCGGGCATGCCGCCCACGGCCAACTCCATGTCCGCCCCTACGCCGATCCGGGGAATCCTGCCGATCGAGCGGCGCTTGTGCGGCTCGCCGAGACGGTCTATGCCGAGGTGGTCGCGGTCGGTGGCACGATCGGCGGAGAGCAGGGGCTGGGGATGTCGCGGACGGGATTTTTCGACCGTTCCTTCCCCGAGTTGGCCGAGGTCTTCGCCCGCATCAAGCGGGTCTTCGATCCCGCCGGGCTCTTGAACCCCGGGAAGATCGTTCGCGCGGCGGAGGAGCCCGGATTCCCGTTCCGCGATCCGGTCCTCTTTTCGCACGATTCCGAGGGGCCCGCGCCGGTCTCGCCGGCGCTCGCGCTACCGGTGCTCCATTGGGTGGAGCCCGGCGCGGCGGGGGAGGTCGATGCCTGCAACGGCTGCGGAGCTTGCCGGACCCAAGCCGCGGGGAGCCGGATGTGCCCGCGCTACCGCGAGGATCCCTCCGAGGAGGCGTCGCCGCGGGCGAAGGCGAACCTCTTCGGCGCGTTCCTCGCCGGCCGGATCGACCCGAAGCTGCTCACCGGCGACGAGGTCCGCACGATCGCCGACACCTGCTTCAACTGCCATCAGTGCCGCCTCGAGTGCTCCGCCGGCGTCGACGTGCCGGCGCTCGTGATGCAACTCAAGGGGGCGCATGTCGCCGAGAACAGTCTCGGGCTCTCCGCCTGGCTGCTGTCGCGCGTCGACAGCTTGTCGCGCTGGGGGGGAATGGTCGCCCCGCTGGCCAACGCCGCCATCGCCGACCCGCGGGCCCGATGGATCCTCGAGAAGACCGTCGGCATCGCGCAGGGGCGGAAGCTCCCTCGCTTCACCGGCAACCGGACGATGCGCTGGGCGGCCCGCCGGGGGCTGACCCGTCCGTCGCGGCGCGGTGGGCCGCGCGTGCTGTTGTTCCTCGACACCTACGCCCGCCGCCACGATCCGCTCCTCGTCGAGGCGCTCGTCGCGGTCCTCGAGCGCCACGGCGTCGGGGTGTCGATCGATCCCCGCCAGCTTGCCTCAGGCATGCCACTCGTGGCCGCGGGGGATCTCTCCGCGGCGCGAAAGGTGGCGGCGGCCAACATGCGCGTGCTGGCGGAGGCCGTGCGACTCGGCTACCGAATCGTCTGCAGCGAGCCGGCCGCGGTGACGGCGATCACCCACGACTATCCGCTTCTCGTCGAGGACGACGACATGGCGCGGGTGATCGAGGCGACGTGCGACGCCACGACCTACCTCTGGGAGCTGCACCGCGAGGGGAAGCTCAAGCTCGATCTCGATCCGCTCCCCGCCCGCGTCCTCCACCACACCCCCTGCCACCTCCGGGTGCCCGGGCAATTGAGCGCCAGCGAACACCTCCTCCGCCTCATTCCCGGCCTCAAGCTCGATGCCGCCGATCGGGGATGCTCAGGCATGGGGGGCACGTGGGGGCTCCACCATGACCACCACCGCTCCAGCCTCCGCATCGGCCTCGGATTGGTGTCGGCGATGCGCGGCAGTGGGGTCGACGTCGGCTCTACCGAGTGCAGCGCCTGCCGGCTACAAATGGAACAGGGGACGACGAAGCCGACCGTCCATCCGGTCAAGCTCCTCGCCAAGGCGTGGCGGCTCCTCCCCGGCCCGGCCGGGCTCGATCCCCTCCTCACCGCCGGTAGCGGACGGTTGACCACGAGCTGAGCCTTCAGAGCCTTCCTGTCCCGAGCCCGGGATGGTCCGCACCGACGAGTTCTCCATGTCCAGTAATCCCACTCCTTTCGATCGGTCCTCCTCGGCCGCGATCGGCCAGCGACTGGTCGTCACGCTCTTTGCCGGGATGGCGGAGATCGTCGGGGCACGCCACGTGGAGATCGAGTGGCATGGCGGGACGGTCGCCGACCTGCGGCGTGACATGGTGGCGACCAGGCCTGCGATCGGTCCGCTCCTGGCGCGGAGTGCCGTGGCCGTGGCTGGTCGTTACGCCGCCGATGATCGGCCCATCGCCGCCGGCGCCGATGTGGCGATCATTCCACCGGTGAGCGGAGGTTGAGGATGCCCGCGCCGCGCGTTGCCGACCAGCCGGGCGCCGATCCCGGCGCCACGCCCTCGCTGCCCACCGAAGCCGGCCCATGCCGGCTCGTCCATGCTCCGATCGATGGGGCGGCCGTGCTCGCGTCGGTGTCGGCGGCCGATGCCGGCGGCAACGTCCTCTTCCTCGGGTCGACACGCGGCATCACCGACGGGGTGACGACGCTCAGCCTCGACTATGAAGCCCACGAGCCGTTGGCGCTGGCGATGCTCGAGGAACTGCGCTCGGCGGCGATGGCGCGATTCACGCTTTGCGGCTGCGCGATTGTCCATCGGCTGGGGAGGGTCGCGGTCGGGGAGGCGAGCATTGCCATCGCCGCAAGCGCCCCCCATCGTCGCGAAGCCTTCGCCGCCGCCGAGTGGCTCCTCGAACGGGTGAAGGCGGAGGTGCCGATCTGGAAGTGCGAAGAGGGGGAGGATGGTGGTCGCACCTGGGTCCATCCAGGTGACATGCGCCCCGACGCAGAGAGGGGCGGATGAACGATCCCGGCTCCGCCCCCCGCGTTCCCGCGCTCGCCTCGGCCAACTCCGTCGACCGGCTCGTCGACCGCTTCGGGAGGGTCCACACCGACCTCCGCCTGAGCGTCACCGATCGCTGTACGCTCCGCTGCACCTACTGCATGCCGCTCGACGCGGTCTTCAAGCCGCGCGAGGAACTCCTCACCTTCGATGAGTGCGTCCGCGTCGTCACGGTGGCCGCCGGCCTCGGAGTCCGTTCCGTCCGCGTCACCGGCGGTGAGCCGTTGCTCCGCCCCGGGCTCCCCGATCTCATCGCCCGCCTCGTGGCCGTCCCCGGGATCGAAGAAGTGGCGCTGACGACCAACGGTCTGCTGCTCACGGCGCAGGCCGCGGCCCTCCGCGCGGCCGGCCTCCGCCGTCTCAACGTCAGCCTCGACGCCCTCGACGACGAGACCTTCCGGCGGATCGCGCGGGCCGATGGCTTGAAGCGCGTTCTCGCCGGGCTCGAGGCGGCGAGCGTGGCTGGATTCACGGGGATCCGGGTCAACGCGGTGTCGATCCGCGGCATCACGGAGACGCAGGCGGTGCCCCTCGCCCGCCACTGTCGCCGCGGTGGCTTCCATCTCCGCTTCATCGAGTTCATGCCGCTCGATGCCGAGTCGGCCTGGTCTGGGGCGCAGGTGCTCACTGGCCACGAGGTGCGGCAGATCCTCGAGACGGAACTCGGCCCCCTCGTGCCCGCCCCCAGCGCCGATCCCGGGCAACCGGCGGTCGATTGGCGGTTCGCCGACGGGAGCCTCGTCGGGTTCATCGATCCAGTCTCGCATCCCTTCTGCGATCGCTGCGACCGGCTCCGGCTCACGGCCGACGGCCAATTTCGCAACTGTCTGTTCTCGACCTCCGAGTGGGACGCGCGTGCCGTCCTCCGCGCGGGAGGCGACGACCTCGATGCCAAACTCACCCGGCTCCTCCTCGACTGCACCGCGGCCAAGCGCGCCGCCCATGGCATCGGAGAGCCGGACTTCGAGCGTCCGGCCCGGGCCATGTACCAGATCGGGGGTTGAGGTTGACTCCTCCGGTGCCTCCACGTCGGTATCTCGATCATCCGGCGACGTCGTGGCCGAAGCCCGGCCCGGTGATCGACGCCGTCCTCCACGCCCTCCGCGACGTGGGCGCCGCCGCCGGCCGGGGGATCCATGCCGACGCCCGCCGTGCCGACGCCCTCCGCGCGGGGGCCCGGGCCGCGGCCGCCCGGATCGTCGGCGCCGATGATCCGCAACGGGTGGCGCTCGTGTCGGGGGCCACCCTCGGCCTCAACGTCGCGATCCACGGGCTCGTCGAACCGGGATGGCATGTCTTGGCGACGGCCGCCGATCACAACGCGACGCTCCGCCCGCTCCAGTGGCTTGCTGACCGGGGAGTGATCGAGTTCGAGGTCGTGCCCTGCGACGCCAGCGGAAGGGTCGATCCCGACGACGTCGCGAGCGCCTGGCGGCCGGCGACGCGGATGCTCGTCGTCAGCCATGCCTCGAACGTCACCGGCTCGCTCCAGGACGCGGCGTCGTTGGCCCGCCTCGCCCGCGAGCGCGGGGGCTTGAGCCTCCTCGACGCCTCGCAGACGGCCGGGATCGTCCCCCTGCCGGTCGGCGATTCGGCCACGGATGTCGTCGTCGCCGCGGGGCACAAGTGGCTCCAGGGGCCGGAGGGGGGGGCGATTCTCTTCGCGCGCGAGGGCGTCGAGCCGAGGCCGCTTGTCCAAGGGGGAACCGGCACGGCGAGCGACGACCTGCGGATGCCGGAGCGGTTCGTCGATCGCCTCGAGGCCGGTACGCCCGACCTGGGGGCGCTTGCCGGGCTGTCGGCGGGGATCGCCTGGGTGGAGCGGCAGGGGATCGGGGCGCTTGCGTCCCACGGGCATCGGCTCGCCTCCGCGTGTCGCTCGGGGTTGGCGGCTCTTCCCGGGGTGCGCCTTCTCGGGGACGATGACGCGAAGGGGCCGCCGATTGTCGGTTTCACCGTCGAGGGCTATGATCCCGCCGATATCGCGGCGCTCCTCGAGCAGATCGCCGGCGTGCAGGCTCGGGCCGGCCTGCACTGCGCGGCGCTCATCCACCGCCACCTCGGCACGACCAGGGGGGGGAGCGTCCGCCTCGGCTTCGGTCCCTTCAACACGCCTGACGATGTCCTGGCCGTCGTCGCAGCCATTGCCGCGATCCTCGGCCGGTCCGACAGCGACTTCCCCGATCCCTTCCCGAGCCCCCCGCAGGTGCCCCCATGGCAGGAGTGAGCAAAGACGTCTGGTATGCCGAGGGCCTGCGCTTCTCCTGCACGCAGTGCGGGGATTGCTGCTCCGGCTCCGAGGGCTACGTGTGGGTCAATCAGGCCGAGATCGACGCCATGGCGGCCCGCGTCGGCCTCACGCCGGCCCTGTTCGAGAAGCGCTACGTCAAGCAGGTCGGGGTGAGGCGGTCGCTCAAGGAGCGGCCGGGCGGAGACTGCGTCCTCCTCGATGAGAAGACGCGGAAGTGCACTGCCTACGAGGAGCGTCCCCGGCAATGCAAGACGTGGCCGTTTTGGGACTCTAACCTCCGCTCGCCGCAAGCGTGGGCGGAGGCGGCTGAGGCCTGCCCCGGATGCAACCGCGGGGAGATCGTGCCGATCGAGTCGATCAAGCTCCAGGCTTCGAAGATCAAGATCTGATCAGGCCAGCGCGGTTGCCGACGGAGCCTGGCAGCCGTGGCTCCGATGGATCAGTGGCCCGTCGACCGCGGACGACGGTCGCGCTCGGAAGGAGGCTGTCGACCGGGCGCCAGCGAAGATCCGCGAGCCTCAGAGAATGCCGCCGTGGGTGCGGTAGAGCGTCATGTGGGACGGCTGGTCGAGGAACCAGATCCGCTCCCATTCGTCGGTGATCGTCCGCAGATCTTCCGACGTGAAGATCAGTTGTTGGGCGCGACGCAGCGGGTCGCCGGAGTAGATGGGGATGAGGCAGCCGGTGCTCGTCGAGAGCGCCATGGCCGCGAAAATCATCCAGCAGAGCTTCCGCATCGTTCGTCCTCCCTGACTCCGTGACTCCGACTCCGGGAAGGGGGCGGCCTGATGTTCCGGGCAGCCTTCCCGGCGATTCCCCCGCGGACATCCTGTCCGAGCGGGTGTCGCCCCTCGTTCGCATCGCTTCAGGTCGGGGGCGGATCCGGAGCGACGGTCGGAGGAGGAGGGGCTTGCGATGCCTTGGCGGCATTCCGCGAACCAGCTTCCTTCTTCCGCTCGATCTCCTCGAGATCCACGACCCTGACCCTCGCTTCCATTTCCTTCCCAGGCTTGAACGTCAGCACGTTCTTCGCCTGGACAGGCACTTTCTCTCCCGTCCGTGGGTTGCGGGCCATCCGCGCTTCCCGTCGCTTGATCTCGAACACCCCGAAGTTCCTCAGCTCGATCCGGCCTTCCTTGACCAGGGCGTCGATGAGGGCATCGAACGTCCGCTGGACGAGGTCCTTGGTGCGAAGCTGGGGAAGATCGATCTGTTCGGCGATCGTCCGGACGATGTCTTTCTTGGTCACGGCTCCGACGCTCCGTCCGATGCAGGTTCCGCCATGGCCCGGAAGAGCCGAAGCTGGTTCCCACCCCGTTGGAAATCGTCAGAAGCCTAGGACTGGCAAGCACTAATGTCAACATCGCAGCGGGTCGGCGCCGGTCGCCTCTTCCCCACCGTGTGAGGATGATCGACCGTCACGACCGGCAAACTTGATTCAACCCGAACTTTTTTGTCCCCACTCAATGCCGGCCCATCCCGACCGGCGGCTGCTACACTCCAGAGCCCCCAAATCCTCCCCCCACCTCGTCCCATCCTGGGCCCCGCGAAGCCCCGCCGCCCCCCATGACGAACGCCCCTGCCGACAGCCCACCTGACGGGGGTTCCATCGATCTGGCCGTTCAGCTCGGGCGCCTCCGCCTTCCCAATCCGATCCTCGTCGCCTCGGGGACGTTCGGCTATGCGAAGGAGATGGTCGATTTCGTCGACCTCCACCGGCTCGGGGGGATCGTGCCCAAGACGATCACGCCCCGGCCCCGGCCCGGCAACGTCCCCTGGCGGACGATCGAGACGGCGGCCGGGCTCCTCAATTCGATCGGCCTCGACAACGACGGCGTCGAGGCCTTTCTCCGCCACCAACTCCCCTTCCTCCTGGGCTGCACCGCGCCGGTGATCGTGAGCATCGCCGGGGCCGACCAGCGGGAGTTCGTCCAAATCGCCGACCGCCTCGAGGGGGTGCCGGGGATCGCGGCCCTCGAACTCAACATCTCCTGCCCGAACGTCAGCCATGGGGTCGACCTGGGCACCGACCCCGAGGCCTGCCGGGCCGTCGTCGCCGGGGTGCGCGGCGTCAGCCGTCTGCCGATCCTCGCCAAGCTGACGCCGAACGTGACGAGCATCGCCGACGTCGCCCGGGGAGCGAGGGATGGCGGCGCCGACGCCCTGACGGTGATCAACACCTG
>JBIIQL010000391.1:0-4174 GCA_044342095.1 Pirellulales bacterium | reverse complement strand
GGCGACCTGCTGGCGATTGACGTCGATGCCGTTGACCTGCATGTGGGCGATCCACCGCCCATAGCGATCCTTCCCCTCCTCGGACACCGTCACCGTCTTGCCGAAGACCATCTCGGCCAGCGCCTCGCGCGACACCTTGCCGTAGTCCTGGCCGAGTTCCGGGGCATCGATCTCCGCAAGCCGTACCTTCTGCTGCGTGTTCGTCTCGTCGAGACAGGTGAGCGTGTCGCCGTCGTGGACGCCGACGACCCGCCACACATGGGTGCTTCCCCGATTGGGAGCGGGGTTGGAGAGCGACTCCATCGCCGGTTGCGGCGGCGCCGGATCGGAGGGTGGCTGCGCCGCGGTGCTGACTGGCGTCATCGCCGGAGCCGCAGCCGCCGGAGGGGGCGGCGGGATCGACGCCGTCGGCGGAGCGGCCTCGGTGGCCACGATCGCCCCGGCGGCCGCCGCCGTGCCGGCCGCGACGGCTGGCGCCGCGTCGAAGTTCGACGGCGTCGGCGCGGTCGGCGCCGACACCCACTGCGTCGCCGGCGCCTGGGCGACCAATGGTGGCTCGGGCACTGGCGGCGCCTGAGGCAGCGGCGGCGGGGCGACAGCCTGCGGCGCGGGCGTCTGGGCCATCATGGGCGCTGGCGCCGCGACCGGTGACGGCGGCGGCACGACCGACTGCCCGGCCAGCGCGGGTGCCCCGGCAGGATACTGATAAGGCACCGGCGCCGATCGCATCACCGGCAGCGCGGCCACCACCGGCGTCGCGCCGCGCGACTGATACGCCCAGCCCGGCGGCGGGCCATTGGCCTGGATGCGGTTGACCTGACGCGTCACCGGAGCCATCGCCACCGGCGGCCCGGCGATGTAGGTGAAGACGTACGTCGGCGCCACATGGACCGTGACCGGCTTTCCATCGGGCCCGATCGCCTGGTACGGAATGGCCTGCGGTTGCCAGCCGGGTGGAATCGCTCCCCCCTGGATCACCGCCGTGGGAACCGCGTACGCCTGCGCCACCGGAAACGCCCCGCTCGGCGGCGCCGCTGCCGTCGCCCCCGGCTTGCCGTCGACATCCCCCGCCTTGGCGGGCGTGCCACCGGTGGCCCACGGATTCACCGCACCTCCCGCTGCCTCGTCGGCAGCCCAGCCGGTCGCTCCCCCCGCCAGGAGCGCGACGGCCACGGCGAGCCACGCGACGGCGTCTGACAGCGCCCGGATGATGGCCGACGTCGTGACGCTGACGGGAGACGTGGGCGCAGACCTTCGGCGCCGATGGCCCCCTTCGACCATCGCTCCCGGTTCGAATTGCCGATTCAACCTTGGCACACCCACGCCCTCTGCCTTGGCCCACCGTCAGCCAGGGTCCGGCGGCCCCCGCTCCCCCATCGATCGGACGAATGGGACCGGGGGATTCAGCCGCAGCGGCCCCGGACAGCAACCTTGCGGCGATCTGGGGGCTTGGGTTGAACTGGGGAAGCTTGCCGTGCCCCGTTTGGCGGGTGGCGGGAGTCCCGAGGCCAGGAAATACGCCATGGCGATGAGTCAACGTCGGCGCCCGATCGCGCGGTGGGGGGAGCTGCCGTTCCTCGTCGTGCTCCTCGCCTCCGTCGGCCTGTGGGTTCCCGTCGTCACGCTGGCCGACGAGCCGGCGCGGGGGGCGATGGTCGACGTCGCGCGCCTCGAGGCGACGGCCCGCCGGGCCGGGCTTCGCATCATTTCAGGCACAAGGCTCGTCCTCGCCACCGATCGGCCGGCGCGGGCCGGCGACGGGGTCGACGATCTGCCGCGGATCTTCGACGAGGCCTTCGCCTCGTGGTGCGACCACTACTCGCTCGATCCGAAGTCCGCCCCGTCGTGGCGGGCCTTCGGATGCCTGATGTCCGATCGCGAAGTTTTCCGCGCCGCCGGCCTCCTCCCGGTCGATGGCACCATCCCCGATTTCGCCAATGGCTTCTGTGACCGCAATCGCTTCTGGCTCGTCGATCCGGCCAACCCCGCCTATCGCCGCCACCTCCTCCTTCACGAAGGGGTGCATGCCTTCACGCTCACGCTCCGTTCCCTCGCGGCCCCCAGCTGGTACACCGAAGGGATCGCCGAACTCCTCGCCACCCACCGCCTCGAAGCAGGGCACTTCGAGCCGACGCCGATCCCGCGCCGGGCCGACGAGGTCGAGCAGCTCGGCCGGATCGAGGCCCTCCGCCGGCTGCGGATGAGTGGCGCGATCCCGGGGCTCGCCGACGTCTTCGTCACGCCTCCCTCGCCGCGGCACGACATCCCCGCTTACGCGTCGAGCTGGGCGGCGACCGCCCTCCTCGCCGGGCATCCCTCCCACGCCGAACGCTTCCGCAGGCTCGAAGCGGGCCCCCTCGACGCCCGCCTCACCGCCCGTCTCGAGTCGAGCGACGGCTGGGATGGAGAGCTTGCCGCCCGCGACTTCGATGCCTTCACCGACGACGTCGATCACGGCTACGACTTCAGCCGCTCCGCCATCGAATGGACCGACGGCCGCCCGCTCACCCGCCGCGCCACGAGCGTCGTCGCGGCCGATCGCGGCTGGCAGCCGAGCGGCTGGTCGATGAAGGCCGGCGACGAGGCCGAGCTTGTCGCCAGCGGACTCTCAGGCGTCGGCCGGGCCGGCACGATCGATCTGGAGAGCACCGCCGACGGGATCTCCCTCCGCTGGTACCGTGGCCGCCCGCTCGGCCGGCTCCTCGTCGCCCAGTGGGCCGTCCCCACCGAAGGAGGCCGTCCCCGGTTCGTCGTCGTCGCCGAAGGGGGAGCGGCCCGGTTCTCCGCGATCACGACAGGCGCCCTCTATTTCAAGCTCAACGCTCCGCCGGGCGATCTGGCCGGCTTCGACGGCCACCTCGATGTCGAGCTCACCCCCATTGCCGCCACGACGCCGAAGCAACGCCGCGGCAACGTGCGTTGAACCCTCCTGGCGGTTGTGTCAAAGTGCCCTCCATGAACACCAACCCAACGATGATCCAGCCCGCTCTTTCCCGCCGCGCCCTCGGCCGTGGCCTCGTCGGAGGGCTTCTCGCCGCGGCCACCGCCGCCGCCGCTGATCCGGCGCCCCCGATCCGTCGCCGGGGGATCCCCCTCGGCTTCGACAACTTCGCCGTTCGGGCGATGGGATGGAATGCCCGCGAGCTGGTCGATCACGCCGAGAAGCTCGGCTGTGATTCGCTCTTCATCACCGACTTCGGCCCCTTCGGCGGGCAGACCGACGACGACTCGCTCGACGAGATCGGCCGATACGCCGCCGACCGCGGCGTCGGCCTCGAGCTCGGCTCGTGGAGCATCTGCCCGACGTCCACCACCTTTCGCAAGGACTGGGGCTCGGCCGAGGATCACCTCGCCCTCGGGATCCGGATGGCGAAGGATCTCGGCTCGAAGGCCTTCCGGGTAATCCTCGGCAACCATCAAGACCGCCTCACCGAAGGCGGCATCGACGCCCGGATCGCCGACACGGTCAAGGTCCTGAAATCATGCCGAGCGAAGGCCCTCGACGCCGGCACGAAGATCGCGGTGGAAAACCATGCCGGCGATCTCCACTCCCGCGAGCTCAGGCGGCTCGTCGAGGAAGCCGGCCCTGATTTCGTCGGCGTCAACTTCGATTCCGGCAACGCCCTTTGGACGCTCGAAGATCCCCTCGCCGCGCTCGAGACGCTCGCCCCGTACGTCGTCACGACGAGCCTCCGCGACGGCCAGGTGTGGCCGAGCGAGAAGGGGGTGAAGGTGCAATGGACGGCGATGGGGGAAGGGTGCGTCGACCTGCCGACGTTCTTCGATCATTTCCAGAAGCACTGTCCCGACGTGGTCGTCCACATCGAGACGATCTCCGGCTTCGCCCGCGAGCTTCCCTTCCTCGAGCCCGACTTCTGGAAGGCCTTCCCGGCGATGCCTGCCGCCGACTTCGCCCGCTTCGAGGCCCTCGCCCGCCGCGGCCACGCCATCGATCCCTTTCAAGCCCCCGATGGCGACGCCCGCAAGGGGGCCGAGCAGGCCTATCAGCTCGCCGACCTCGAGCGGAGCATCCGCTACTGCCGCGACACGCTCGGGCTCGGTGTGCGGGCATAGGCCTGCGTTGGCCGGGGCTGTTTGAGTTCTCCAGCCAAGCGTGGCTTCGGGGTCGCCCGTGCCCCCAGCCGAAGCTCACTCCGGCCTTCGTGGCCTCCGT